>CAJXZK010000119.1 GCA_913063055.1 uncultured bacterium | reverse complement strand
ACGGTCTCGTGGGCTCGGAGATGTGTATAAGAGACAGAATGTCTATCTGGCGGAAATCAATCGACTGCAGGTCGTTTGGCTTTAGCTGTCTTAGTCTTGAGAGGTCAGCGTTGCCGTCTAAGAGCAAATGCAAGTTGGCCTCGGCCGGAATCGTAACCTGGCCTTGGGCATCCCCCAGTTTCTCTTCCCACCAACCGCTCTGGCCGCCTGAGCGTGTAATTAAAAATAGTAGACCAAGAGATTTATCTGACGGGAAGGAAATTGTCCTGGTCATCTAATGTTCCTGGTGAAGTGTAATAGCGAAGGTTATTTGGTCGTTTTTGTATCGATCAAGGTGGGCCTTCCTATATTTTCCACAGGCACGCCTAAATTACTCTCTAAATCGCGAGCATAGCGCTCAGCAGTTTCAGGATCAGTACCAGTGCCGATAAATACTTTTTTGAATGGGTGAGCTTTCTTCAGATAGATAAGACCATCAACCAGGGTATCTGGCAAAATCTTAGTAGTTAAGACGATATCGTGATTTTTGAAACTAGGCCCAATCTGCTGTGACACCACTCGCTGTAAGAGTTCGTGCATCATGCCACGGCGGGCAGACTCTTCTTCTGCATGGAAGATGACAATTTCTTTGGGGCCAGGTTCTTCGCGCTCGAGTAGCTTGATAAGCATTGTCGCCAGGCTCCTGGCCTTGGCTCCACCGGTACAGAGTACGTAGATAGGCAGAGTCTCAGGGATCTCTTCCATGCTGGCAAATTTACCCATGCCCAGGCGCAGGTCAGGAAGTTCACGAAGACGACCTTCCAAAACACCCATACGGTAGAAGCACATGACAATTAGAATTACGCCTAAAATCTGGAAACCTAGTCCTCTGGCTCCTTCAGCCGAGAAGAGCAGAACTATTTCGCAGAATAATAGAGTGGCCAAGCCAATGGCTGGTGGAATTGGCAGTTGGTAGCCCTTGAAAGGGAAAGTCCATTTGGTTTTGTAGGGCGAGCGTTCAACTTTGAGCGGCATTTTAATGCGTAGCATTAGTACGCCAAAGCAGAAGGAACACATAACTGCCAGGAAGGCCATGCCATAGACTTGACCCAAGTTATCGACTTGCCCGGGCAGAAGCACAATCATTAAGGCGCAAATAGCCATGAACATAAAGCAGACATAGGGGTAGCCTTGCATAAATGGATATTTATGAGCCCAGCGGCGCAGGAAGAAGGCTGGCAAGTTGCCTTGCTTGGCCATGGTGGTGCAAAGACCGATACAGCCGACATAAGCTGTATTGACCGCTGCAAATAACATCAAAGCAGCATCAACAACTAAAACGAACAGCAGTGGCTTGCCCCCTTCAACAAAGGCCAGGCCGGAGAGCAGGCTGTTTTTGAAGTCGTTTAGCTGTCCGGCATCAAGTAGACCGAGGCATAAGAAAGAGGTTATTGGCGCAGTGATGCCGACCAAGACAACCACTGACAGATAGATGTACTTCAACGTCTTCTAGGTGGGGGTTTTGAGCTGCTCCACAATTTGTGCGGCTGATTCAAACCCAGTGATGCCGAGGAAGGCCGCAGCAAAGCCATGAACGAAGTGGGCAGGTGTCACTGCCGTTAAGCTGTGCGTGAAACGGGTCAGGTCGATATGGCGTTCGAAGGCCATTATCAGGCCTTTAACATCGAGGTAGAGCAACAAACAGAAGTGGAACATGGCAATGAAGAAAACAATCATTGCCGGTTCTTTAATACCAACTATATTGAGCAAACCGAAGACAATCACTGGGGCAATTGCCGCAAACACTATGTTGGCTACAGGCCAGTTCATAATGTTATCGATTGAGTCAATATAATATGCCCCAGACAGGGCACTGACCGCCGCTGTTGCTAGGTAAGACAAAATTGTCAGGGCGCCCACCACAATGGCAAAGCGCTTGCCCACAGTCTGTAAAACCATGATGTAGGCGCCGCCGTTGAAGGGGCTTACAGCGCAGCCTTCTTCATAGGTGGCTTTGAATACCCACATGAGCAAGCAGACGACCAAAATAATGAATGGCGCGGCAAATCCGACCAGGGGAAGAATTACCCCGGTGGTATAGAAAACTGATGTGCCAATGTCGGCACCGACAATTGCTGCTGCCAACCACCAAGCCAGGAGCGCGTCTCCATGGTGGTGGTGCGCGGGCTTTTCTGTGGGCTGCCCTGATGGCGAATGTGGCTTTGAAGGCTCGCCTGAAGCTAGGCTTGGCTCAGACTGTGTCAATTGGTCAAATGTCCTGAATGGATGCCGTTAAAATCGTTGTAAAGCTAGTTTTTGGCAACAATACACTAAGTAGAGAGCCTGCAACCAGTTAGGCTACTACATCTTTAATATGCGTCAACAGTCTAACCGTGAATAGTCGTCAATCTGATATCGTTTCGCAATATGTTGGAGCAATATGTCTATATTAGGCGATTCTCCTGTCAACTTAGTTAGTTAGTCTTGTAAGCTAACTGATTGTGCTTTTTGAAGAGGACCAGTAATCAAGATGAATTCCACCACCACCGTTAGCTCCCTCACCCACCAGCTGCCAGCCGAAATGATGAAAGCAGTTAGTTTGTCTCTATCGAACTGGACTGAAGCGCACAAAGTCGAACAGATTTGGCAGAAAGACGCCACGGTGTGGACCAACAAAGATGAAGCTAAGTGGTTGGACTGGTTGCATGTTGTCGCCGATCAACAAAAGGCGCTGCCTGAGTACGAAGAGTTCGCTAAAGAAATTAAAGAAGCTGGATTCACCGATGTTTTGCTTCTAGGAATGGGTGGCTCAAGCCTCGCCCCTGAAGTATTTGCCGTGACCTATGGCTCTAAGCCTGGTTATCCGCGCCTGCGTATTCTCGATTCGACCGACCCTCAACAAATTCGCCATCTTGATGCCACAGTTGATTTGAAGAAGACTCTTTTTGTAGTCTCCAGCAAGTCAGGCAGCACTCTTGAGCCAAATATTTATATGGCTCATTTCCTTGCTTTGGTTAAAGAGTCGCTGGCTAAAGACGGCTTGGGTGAAGAGGCTGGTTCTCGTTTTGTTGCTATTACCGACCCGGGTTCTAAGCTTGCTACCGTGGCAAAGAATGAGAATTTCCGTCGAGTATTCTGGGGTTATCCCGGCATTGGTGGCCGCTATTCCGCCCTTTCACCGTTTGGAATTGTTCCAGCTGCGCTGATTGGTTTAGACCTGCAGACATTTCTTGCCCGGGCACAACAAATGACTGTGCTCTGTCAGGAGAAAAATGCTCAGAACAACCCCGGAGTTTTGCTCGGAACAATATTGGGTGTGGCCGCCAAAGCCGGCCGCAACAAACTAACTATTGTCACCTCAGCAGCCGTGCATGATTTTGGTGCCTGGTTGGAACAGCTAGTGGCTGAGTCAACAGGTAAATTAGGCAAGGCTATTATTCCAGTAGATCTAGAAGGCTTGAGTGACAACACTGCTGTTTACGGAGATGACCGCTTATTCGTCTTTATAAAATTGAAAGGTGATGGTGGCACATTCAATGGCTTAGATAACACCATTATCGAAGAGCGTTTGGAGCAATTGGTCGCTAAGGGTCATCCTGTGGTTACCATTGAGTTGAACGATAAAATTGATCTGGCCGACGAATTCTTCCGCTTCGAAATAGCTACAGCAGTGGCTGGCGCAATTATTGAAATCAATCCATTTGATCAACCTGACGTCGAAGCAAGCAAAATTGAAACTCGTGAGTTGACTGATGAGTATGAAAAGAATGGCAGTCTTCCTGCTGAAAAATCATTCTTTGAAGAAGGACAAATACAGTTGTTTAGCGATAGTGTCAATGTCGCTGCTCTAGAAAAAGCTGCTTCTGATAAGACACTGGTGGGAATGCTTCGCGCTCATTTAGATCGTCTTGGTAAAGGTGATTATTTCGCTTTGCTCAACTATATCGAGATGAGTAAAGAGCACGTAGAAACAATGCAGAAAATTCGCTTGGCTGTGCGCGACCATAAGCATGTAGCTACTTGCTTGGGCTTTGGCCCGCGCTTCTTGCACTCTACTGGTCAAGCTTACAAAGGCGGCCCTGACACTGGTGTAGTCTTGCAACTGACCTGCGAAGATAGCGATGATCTGGCTGTTCCAGGGCAAAAATATAGCTTCGGTGTCGTTAAATCCGCTCAGGCACGAGGCGATTTTCAGGTGCTAACCACTCGCAAGCGTCGAGCTCTGCGCGTGCATATTACTGGTAATCTCGAAGCCGGTTTGAAACAACTTTCGCAGGCAGTTACTGAGGCTCTTGCAGCTAAGTAAATTTCGTATACAGAATAATTGGGGAGAAAATATGCGGGCAATAAATCAAAAATTGAGTCAAGTCTCCTTGGGCTTGCTTGCTGTGAGCCTTCAGGTCTGGTGCCCAGCCCTGGCTCAGAGTAACGGGCCCGTGCTGACTGTCTCACCGGGGGCGCAAGGCTCGGCAGATTCTGGCCAGGCGGCTCAATCTAATCCTGCTGCAAGCTCGGTCCGGCCAACTGCCCCATACTCGGCCCAGAAGCCTGCTGTCGCTCCTGATCTATCAGCTACTCCAAACTTGGCTGGTCAAAATGCCCCAGCTGCTCCCCTTTCTCAAGCTGAGATTTGGGTGCGAGATAGGTTCAATCCCGGTGGCCAAAGTGCCGCTCAAATGCTGCAGCAGAAGAAGCACCCGGTGAAGAGCTTCTTTAAGTCAGTAGCCAAAGGTACCGCTCAAGAGTTGGGGGCGAGTGCCCACGACATGGCTCAAGACATGGTTTTTGTTTTCTCTGTGCAAGACATTGACCCATACGATAAGACCCGGGCTCCAAGCAATAAGCAATGTGTGGTTATGGAATTCACCATGGTTGATGGCAGCACTGCCTATCTCCATCAATTTCCTGATGGCAGCTATGCCATTGAGAACGGCTTTGCCGATGGCACAGTGATGGTGCCAACCAGCCCGACTAATTACATAATTAAATACCCTAATGGTGTCAGTGGAACTGTGGTGCGGCAGAGCGATCAGGTCACTGTCTATCGCCCCGATCACACCATCACTACTGTGAAAAAAGAGCCCTCTGGTAATTACCGAATCTCTAACAGTAAATTCGGTTATATGGGTGAGGCTCGTCCAGATGATACCGGCAACCAATATGGCATAGGCGCCTGGAACTATCAGTAACATCTACCGGTAAGCAGGGGGAACTTTGTCATCTAAACTGGCAGGCTTCACTAAAGGCTCTTCTAAGCCTCTTTCTGGGTTAGCCTCGAAACCATACTCGAAGCACTATTACGCTTTGCTCGTCAACGTAATGGTGCTGGCTTTTGTGGCGCCACTGATTGACCATAGTGTTCTCTCTCATATTGCCATAGCCGTTATTCTTCTCGGTGCCCTTGTAGTTTCTACGTTGTCAGTGCGTCGAGAAGAGAAGTTCGATTGGAAGTCTATTGCTCTTGCAGTGACTGCCGCTGCTGCCTGGGCCCTGGCCTTCTGTAGTAATTTGGCGCCATTCAACACTGCCAATTTTCAGATGCTTGCCCTGATCACTATTCTTGTATTCTTCATCTACATTGTGCGCATTATGGTGATGGATATTCTCACTGGCGAGGTCAACTCTAATCGCATCTGTGGCGGTGCGTGCGTCTATATCCTTATTGGTTTTTGTTTTGCCTTAATTCATATGATGATTGCTATTAACAATCCCTATGCGTACAAAGACAATATAAAAGCCGACGAGACGTCAATCGAGCATCAAGAGCGATACCCACTGCTAATTTATTTCAGCTTCTGCACCCTCTCCACAGTTGGTTATGGCGATGTGGTGCCTCTGAGCCGCTCTGCTCGGGCTTGCTCGTGTCTAGAAGCTCTCTGTGGGCAGCTTTATCTAGCTATCTTGGTAGCGCGCTTAGTTGGCATGCACACTGCAGTTAAAGCAGAGCCCAAGCGCCTCGAAGCTGAGCGCCAAATTGAGAGTGCCCAATAGCTAGTACCCAATAACTAGTACTCTAGCCTATTTAGTTAGTTTATTTAGTTAGGCCGGGTGTTAGCTGGCTCTCGCTCTTTGCGGCTGGCTGCACTGATAAAGAAGCTTGAGTGTATTCTTTGAAGGCATCAAGAATCTTGGTGTGGAAAGTTTCAGTAGCCGAAATTTGCCTGCGAATATTGCTGGCTTCTGGCGTGCCTGGCTGAATTGACGTAGCGCTGGCGTAGAGTGTTTTCAACTCTTGCTCAATAATGTCATCAACTATATCGCAAGCCTTAGAAATAACATGTTCTGATGATCTTGCAGTGCCGCCAGTCGCCGTAACAGCTGTCGCTTCAGGGGCTTTCTTGCTCTCGCCTGGTTGCTGGTAACCCACCGCTACGTTTTCGCCAAGAGTAGGACCCTTGTCGTTGCTGAAGAGTTCAGCTTCGGTCATAACACCACTCGATACTCTGATTAAGTCGCCGAACAGTTCTTTTGCCAGAGGTGGGATGGCGGTGAGGTTTGTTGCTTCTCCGCCAATTTTCCAGGCTACTGAGCCGCCACTAGCAGCGGTGCGCTCAATTTCCATAAAGTGAGGAATCTCATCTTCACCAACTGAATCGCTATCAAAAGCCATAACCATCGATGATGGCACCACGAAGACAGCGATTTTGCTATCGTGGCCGCGCACGATTAAAGCCCAATCTCTTGTGGTCAGCCGACACTTGTAGGTCTTGTCTACAGGCTTGTACCAAATATCTTCGTCACGCTTTTCAAATAATTTTGGCTTCTCATACGAGACGTAAAGATTGGTGCCGACCGCCTTTTTGTTAAATTCGTAGGCCAGTTCAATAAACTGTTCACACAAGAGGTCTATCCACTTGTTTACGTCGTCAAAGGCCGTGGTAGCAGCTGCCTGTACTTCTGCTGGTTTCTCAACATTGGAAGGAACCAAGCCGTTGAGCCAGCGACCTGTCTCTTGGCCGCGTTTTGCTTTAAGGGCGTTAAAAATCTCTTTCGAATTTGGGTCAATAGCCATATCTGGGGCCAACTCTTGAGCCCGCGCCCTAGCTTCTTGCATGCGCGACTCATCTGCCTCTTGGTTTCTTTTGAGGGCGAACTTACCGGATGCCCAGAGATCATTAAAACGACCCATGTCTTTACCGCCTGTTTGTTGAAAAAGCTGACTTATAATACACTTATCTGTCTATATAAGAAATAAGGTTGAACCATGGAAGATGAAGGCACCAAAAAAGTCAGTATCGAAAAGAAATACTGTCCGCAGTGCTTCCAGCAGTACGAAGGGTTCATAGAAAATTGCCCGCAAGACCAGACAGTCTTGAGAGGGCCCAAAAACGACCCCTGGATTGGTAAAACCTTTGCTGACCGTTACATTATCGACTCTGTTCTAGGCCTCGGTGGCATGAGTGTTGTCTACAAGGCAAAACACAAACTGATGGACCGAACAGTTGCGATCAAAATGATGCACAATGTTTTGAAGCAAGATGTCACTGCCCTTGAACGCTTCAAACTTGAGGCTCAGGCGGCTAGCTCGCTTAGTCACCAAAATGTAATTACTGTTTATGACTTCGGGGTAACTCCTGATGGCGAACCGTTTTTCGTCATGGATTGCCTTGAGGGCGAAAGCCTAAAAGATCTAATTGAGCGGAAAGGCCGTATCTCTTACGACCGGGCCCTGTCTATATTTAAACAAATTTGTGAAGGCCTGGAAGCTGCTCACAAGCGTGGCATTGTTCACCGTGACTTGAAGCCAGCCAATGTCATAGTCACGAAACAAGATGATGGCTCCGAGCATGTTCGATTGGTTGATTTTGGTATTGCCAAGATGCTCAAGCAGGATGGGCGGCAGCAACAACAGTTGACCAAGACCGGTGAGGTTTTTGGTAGCCCCATCTACATGAGCCCAGAGCAGTGTCTTGGCAAAGATATTGATGCCCGTTCCGATATTTATGCCCTGGGTTGTTTGATGTATGAAACCCTCTCGGGAGAGCCGCCTTTTCTTGGCAGTGGTTTCCTTGAGACCATGAACATGCATGTTGGCGATAAAGCCAAGCCTTTGACTGAGGTGGTGCCCGATGCCAATCTACCAGCTGAGCTGGTTGAAGTAATTAACCGCTGCATGGAAAAGGATCCTGACGCTCGCTTTCAGAGTGTTGGTGAAGTACGCGATACTCTGGTTTATATAACCACTGCTCTTTTGGGTTCTAGTCGTACTCATATATCGAGTATCAGTGCCGCTCGTCCGCCTGTGGCAGCGCCCGCGAAAAAGGTTCCGGTTGCTACTATTGTAGCTTCTGTGTTCGGCTTAGCCTTCGTCGGAGTGATATCGTTTGCGACGCTGTGGCCCGGACCAGAAGATGACCGCGGTACGCTGTTGAATAAAATCACCTGGCAGATGGCTCTATCAGATGCTGATGGTGCTTTTAAGAACAAAGATTATGCTGGTACTGAAAGTAAGCTCATTTTTGCTGAGTCAAAAGCCCGAACTTTTGGTGACAATAGAGCGCGTTTGATGGCCACGTTAAAGGCTAAGAGTGATCTTTATGATACTTGGGAAGGTCATGCTGAGGCTCTAGAGAAGACCAATCTTGAAATTACTAGCATTGAGCTGTCGCGGGTTAGTGCTGATGCCAAAATGCTCGGTGCGATGCTTGATGAAGTAGGTGCGACCGCTGCTTCTTCTGTACAAGAAAGCCAATCACAACTGCGTTTCGAAGCGCAAATTCCAAGAATTCTTTCTACAGCTGTTAAGTTAGCCGGTAGAAACATGTCTATAGAAGAAGATGCACTACTAACTAAAGCACTTGCTGTGTCTAAGAAAAAACTTGGCAAAGATTCAGTGCAAACAGCCAGAATTTCATTGCTTCTATCTGATTGTTATTCAGATCAAAGAAGATTTGATCAAATGCGCCCCTTGCTGGTTGCTGCGGTGGATGTTTATAGAAATAAGTCGGATGTTTATCCCGCCGAGTATGCCAAGGCACTAGCTAAGCTCGGACAGTTTGATGTTGATCGCACTGATATGGCCAAGGCTAGTCCAGAATTAGAAGAAGCTCTGAAAGTCGCTCGCATACTTAAGGGCAACCCTGAAGTACTAATTCTATGTTTGCGGAGCAATGCTGATTTCCTTAATCAGACAGGCAAGAAAGCAGAGAGTGAAGCTTTGCGCAAAGAAGCTGAGGCTTTAGAAAAGCAAGTGAGAAAGTAATTGATGTAATTGCCAGTTATTTAAACGGCTTGATGTCCTCATCCATTTCGTTTAAATACGATTCCTCCGCCCGCGCTTCTTTTGCTCGCTTGGTGGTTTTGTACAGCTCAAGAAGAGCTTGATGTACTTCTCTATTGTCAGGCATTACTTTTAGTGCAAATTTTAGATCTTGCTCGGCTTTGTCAAATTGTTTTAGCTTGAGATAGGCGATGCCTCGATCAAGAAAATGCGTTTTGTAAGAGAAGCTGTTCTGGTTGTCTCTCTTCATCAAGAAGCTCATATCTTCGACTACTGGAGGCCAGCAGTTGAGCTTCTTGTTGATAGCAACTCGCCGCATTCGCGCTCTGAAGTCGTTAGTGTCTTCTGCAACGAGTTTGTCAAAAGCTGCTTTCGCCTCCTGTAATTTACCCATGGCAATCAGCACCATGGCTCTGGTTGTTCGGGTGATACTATCTGGCTTCAATCTTACTGCCATGTCTGCTGCTTCTAGTGCTTGCTTGTTCTGCTTTAGGGTAAGCAGAATATTAGCCTTGCATTCATAGAAATAGGCTTGGTTTGGCGCTAATTCGACAGCTCTATTTATGTCGTTCAAAGCCATCTCGTCTTCTTCCATTCTCTTGTAGATTTCGGCTCTTATGTAGTAGTTGTTGCCGCTCTTTTTGTCTAGTTTTATTGCTTGATTGATGTGAGTGAGAGCCTGGTGAAGGCTATTTCTTTCTAGAAACTCGCGATTGGCCATGTCCGCGAGTTTGGCTGCCAACGCATTGTCTTGAGCATTGACTGGCGTGGTTGCTAACAAGAGCAAGCTAATGATCAAGATGTTGCGGATAGAACAAGGGAGCATGGAGAAAACTTCAGAGAGCTGGAAAAGCTTCTATTCTAGACTATTTCCCGGCTGTACCATGTGGGTCCTGACACCTTCGATGTCTGCGCTTAAAGGGCATCAAATCGAGCTGCTTGCGTGGTATAAGACATAGATGTGTATAAGACATAGATGCATTGATGAACTTAAGGCTCGAAATAAGGAGCACTGTATGGTCATAGCCCGCTTAATTGCTCTTTGTGTCAGCCTATTGATTGTCACAGCCTTGTGCCTGCCCACTTGCGTTTTGGCACACTCCCCCTTGCATTCACTAGATGCAGCTTATGTGCCGTGGGGTGTCGACGAAGACGAACTTATTGGTTTGAGCAAGGCTGATATAGCGACTAAATACAAAGATACCTTGGGTTTCGATCAAGTAGAATCCAGAGTCTTTTTCACAGACTTTAATCGTCCCGGTTTCGGCCGTCCAGGCTTTACCGTCACTTTTGCCGACGGCAAGATAGTTGCTATTAAACGCCTTTTCATTGACGGTGGCGGTTGTCACATAGTTGGACCGACTTTTAAAACAAAGAAAGACGCTTTGAACTTCGTAATTGAAGGCTTGTCAAAGCAGACTAATCGAAACCCCAAAGACGACGCCAGATTGAAGGAAGCTCGCAAAAGGCTGGCTGCCCTAGATAGCCCCGCCAAGAATTGAGCTCTATATCTAGCTATTAGTGCAATAGCTCCTTTTGTTAGCCTTTACCTAAGTTCGCTAGTAAAGCGGGCTCATTCTCCCAGAGTCGACGTCGTTAGACTCTGTTAGTTAGGGAGAACGGGATGAACAATATTGGAAAGCTACTGATTGCTGGTTTCACGTGCATAAATGTCTTACCTGCAATTGCTATCGACCATCCTAACTATGTACAGGAAAGCAAAATAATCTCTGCACCACTTAGAGTAGTTTGGGAAGCGGTGAAAGCGCAGAAGGTAAACGATCCCGAACATAGACGAGTGATCTCAACAAAGGGTCCTGTCAGTGTGGTTGAAGAAAAGTTCAGTCACATTCCAGTTCTAGGAACAGCGACTTGTCAATATTCCCAGGCGGAGCTAAGTGGCAATAGGCTTGAATACAAGATGATCAGTTCAGACAAGTTTGTTGCTTTTGAAGGTCAGTGGGAATTGAAGCCGACGGCTGATGGTCAAACTTCGGTGACGCTTAGTTCATTTGTAGATAGCGGTCTAAGACTGCCATTTGCAGACAAGATCACTCGTGCTAATACAAAGCGGTCGGTAAGCGCGCGCCTTGTTGAAGTTGAGCAATGGGTTAATAGCGATAAGAAGTCGCGCATTGCTATTAAATAGCAGCATTTTCAGTTTCAAATTCTGTTCGTCTCTGTGACCACATTTTGATTGTCACGCTGGTAGCTATCCTGGTATGAGCTAGCGTTCTGCTAGAATCGACCTCATGGACCTTTTATATTGGAAAAGCTACCTACATGCTCGGCTTGACGAAATTGAGCCGCTGATGACTACCCCATGGGGCTTCATTTGCGCCTGCATACTGATTGAGCTACTGGCCCGGATGGTCAATGGTATTGGTCGGGGCAAGCTCACCCGCCAGCAATACGAAGCTTTTGTCGTTGAATGGATGGACGATTATGGTCCACAGGCCGAGCATCCCTTTAAGTACAATTCAACGGTGGTTCGCCTGACAAATTCTTCTGAGCCGCCTGAAGCAGAAGAGAAATCGTTAGCCACGCAGATGTATTGCATCATGCGTTCATCAATGGTGCATAACCTTTCTCTGGTGGCAGGTGATAGCGAATTGCGCAGCGGTGGTGTCGATTATTCCATTCATCTGACTGATCGAAAGACGGCTGTAGCCCAGGGTCTTAAGCACTTGCAAAATTACGACAACGACGCTGCGGTTTTTGTGGGCGAAGACTTCCTCGATGATATTGGCAAAGTTATTGATAAAGTGTTCGCTGCAGCTGAAGCAGATGATGTGCTAAAAGCAAACATGGCAAGCCATTTGAGTAGCCGAACTCCAGTGAGCTGGAAGAGCTGATTTGGACTTGGTCAATAGCAAAACGAGAGAGAGCGCCATCGCCACAGTGGTGTGGCCTTATGATTACTCTCCCTCGATTAAGCATTTTTGTCTTTAGCGAAACTAGACAGCGCCGGCTTCTACGCTGACCTGATCAATCGGTTGATCCGCGTACTTAGCCAGTGCTCCAATTATTGCTGTAAAGCCAGCGGCCTGCAAAATTGCATCCGCGGTGTCCTGTCTGTAGCCCCAGTCTTTGGGCGCAGTGCCTTCACCGTCCCAATAAAATCCGAACTGATTTGTAGTTTGCGATCTATTTTTCCACACTGCTCGAGCATTTATTGAAATGTATTCGTCGTACTTAGAAAGACCAGGGAATGCGCCGTGCAGATATGAATTTATGTAGCTCAAGTAGCGCATAAAGGTACCTTTGCCACAGGCATAATCCATGATGTATTGAGACCAGGGAGCGAGGTCTTCATGCAAGATGCCACTTGCTGTTTTCATATTGTTTTTGACTGCATCAAGCACTAGCTGACCTTGCTCTTGGTCAAACAGCTTTTCATTGCCAGTACTGTTGAAAAATGAGCTGTAAGCGAAGAGCCCTTGATCTCCCAACCAGGTCCAGTCGTGATGAGTACTTCCTGGCATGCCATAAAGTCTTTCGTAGACAAGGTTTTTTGAGTTGAAGAGAATTCTCTGCTCATAGCCTTGCCGGAAAAAGTCAGAGGCAAGTGCATTGGGATCTTTATAGTGGTCGCCAAAATTGGCAAATAGCATATTGCTCAGTGCCCAGTAGACTTCATTGGTGACACAGTTTCGTCCCGCTAGGGTTGGTGCTGTATCGAGTGTGTTAGGAACACCGCCTGAAACGGAGTAGTGGGCACCATCAATATCCCAACTGACTGACGAAGTTTGCCAGAACGAATTCATCGCTTCCCAGCAGTTCTGGGCGCGCACGGCAAACTTTTGCTTCGTTTCAGCGTCATAGCCAAGTGCATCAGAATATCTGTAAGCCATAGTGAGGGCGATGCCCCACCAACCATAGTCATCTACCCAAATTCCTGATTCTGTCGGCCACTTGCGAGGGTCTGTACCTTTTGGTGCGCTCTCGTCAAAAAATTTCAGTGCATCTGGTCCAAAACCATAAGCATCCTTGACTTGAAGCTGATACATAGCATCAAGGGCCGTGTGGAAGAAATTTCCAGCCATCCAAAAACAACCACCACCTGTGCAGCTTCGAAAAGCATTGCCACCCTTCCATACGGTTTTCATGGTGTCGAGCGAGATCATTGCCGCTCTTTTATACGTAGTCAATCCCAGTCCTCCTAATTCCTTTGTCTCATTGTTTGCTTGCTAGCTACTGATGTCAAATTTTGACTATGTGAAAATCGAACCGACAATTTAGCACGGCCAGTGATTTCAGAACGATGCTGACATATTAATTGTTAGGCTTCAGTTTCTTTCACGTTCCCCAGACTTGTAGCACTTTTGAGGCGGTGAGCAACAGGAAGTTGATACTTCTTGGCCAGTTAACGTCTCGTTAGCAACTTATCAGTAGTCTCGGCACATCTGAAGCGCAGAACCTGCTTAATCTTACTAACTGGCACTAACTTGCACGGAGTAGCTGAACATGACTGATGAAAGAAATCATCACAAGGGGGACAGCAAAGATCATCAACGGCACACTAATGCTGATTCCGATGATGATGCAAAACAGCTCAGTCAGCGCGTGCAACATACTATGAAACATAAAGGCTCTCATCACGATAGCCATCATCTTCACAGTAGCTTCAACAAGCACCTGCCTGATTTGAAAATTACAGGTACAGGAGGTTATGCACCTGCGGAAGCCAAAGCGGCAGCCGCTGAAAGCAGCGATGTCATCAACATAACTGATCAGTCCAAATCCGAAGAGCCAAGGCTCGAGTCTCTTAGTAAAAAATTTGGCGTCAAACTGAAATTGAAAGATGGCAAGTTGGAATGCACGACTAATACTAGAGGCACCGATGTATCGATGGGCGCTTACGAAAATACGCCTGAGGGCTTGAACAGTCTTGATAGCGACCTTACTAAAAAAGTAAATGAAAAAAAACAGGCTTTGGTCAAGGAATACAATGTCAAATTTGATACCCAAGAGACCAGCCCTGAATACGGAGATAGAGCACGAGAACCTCGGCTTGACGAACTAGACGCTCTTGATTCGGCTTTGAAAAAATCACGTTCCAGCCTTAGCACCAATGTCGAGCAACGCATACTGTTTTTACGTGACTGGCGCGAGGGAGATCCAGCCATGCAAACTCAAGGTAAATGGAACAACCGCGTAGTAGTCTACGGCTTGCCCCGGAATGGCGCCGCCGTATCGTCAGAACAACGTTCAGAAGAGGAGAAACGGCTGGGTATTCTCAATTCGGTCGAGGATAATTTTCTGCATGAATTTGGTCACGTTGGTGATAACACATCTGGTCAGGTAGATCGTACTAAGTATGGTTGGCAGCGCCTGGAAAACGGCGATTGGGCCAAGAAGACGACGGACGAAAAACTCTATATCTGGAACACGAGAAAGGATGAAAATGGCAATCAGCCGGAAGGCTGGGTCGAGGTGAATAGCAAAGGCGAATTTATTCATCCTGATTCTTTAGAGGGTCTGATAAGCAATTCGCAGATGATGGAAAAAGCTTTAGTTAAGCCGTCTTCAGACTATTTCTATACGCCTGAGGATGACTTCGCTGAAGGTATAGCGCGCTATCGCCAGAGCCCCGAATCGAGAGCTAAGTTGGCGCAAGATGCTCCTGAGCTTTGTAAATATGTAGAAGAGTACGACAAGCGCGAAATCGCAGATAAGCTTGGTGTCGGTGAAGGCAATAAGCCTCTCTACAAGCGCAATGAGAAATTTGAAATTGTCAGAGATGAGAGTGTTGCCGAAAAATCAACTATGGCTAAGTTCAGAGACGCTACAGTTCCTTACTTTATCTCGGTGCCACCAATTTTCTATCCCTTGTAATTACTTTACTTATTAGTGATACCGCTGGTGGTGAGCCCCGGTATCCTCATTCGTTGATGAAATAATTGCCAGTGCGTGGATTGCGTCCGAGATTGCCCCACTCATGCGAGGCCGTAACCAGCATGGGGATCGGTGCAGTTATTCCTGGAATAGGCCAATTAATGCCAGATAGCAGAATGGCCGGAGACATATTCGAGTGCACAATCAACTCGAGGGAAAACAAGCGCGACTGGTTGTCGGCAATTGGTAGCCAGGCTGGCGGGATACGACGGGGTTGGTTGACAATATAAACATCAGTTTGGCTGCTCATGGTTGACGAGCGGCTGATTCTGACATGCATGTCGATCAACTTCACTTGCACGCCGCCAATATTCTGTAATAGATCCTTCAAAGAAGGATCGGCTTCCATGGTTGCGTAGGACTGACTTAGAGTCTCGCACATAGCCAATTTTCTGGCGTAATTATTGACAATTTCCTGCGCCATCATCCAGCGTATGGGGACGACGACAAAGTCAAGCATTGGTATCAGAACAAAAACAACCAAAATGATAATAGCGCCGCCGAACTCTGAGATCTGACTGCCAAGCTGAGATCGCCTCCGGTAGCGTTTTGTGCTACCAAAGTGTCCTCTAGTGGGCCGGTGATATACTTTAGAGAAAGTAGGCATGGGCTTTATACTAACATGGCAAAAAATATGACAGGCAAACGCCAGGCGCAGGGAAACATGATTTTTCTTGTTAGCCTCGCCATCGGTGTGGTTATAGCCATTGCCGTGGCAGGTTTGATGTTCAATCGTGTTCTGCTTGAACGCACTAGAGCGCAATTTGCCCTAGATGCCCTGGCCATTTCCTTAGCTAGCAAGATCAATCCGGGCGACAGAGTCGGTCAGGTCAACCGCTTACAAGAAGCTTCTCGGGAGCTTGTCTTCACCTCGCGGCAGGCTGTCAATGCCTGTTCTAGTCAGGAGTTATCTGGCTTCTCCAGATTGTCGAATATGCTTCTTGATGAAGCTAGGGCTGGCCACGCCCTAGTTGAAAATGAGAGAGTCAATCAAATTGCAGTTATTCGCAAAGAAGTTCTAGAAGCTGTACACGGCTATGAGAATAAGCGAGAAGACAACGGCGTTATGGGGTTCATGTCGATACAAACCAACCATCCCAAAGTTGTAAGAGTCGATTTGGGACGCATCAAAAATGTAGATTCAAACATCGAATCGCTTGATGCCATCCCTGAATTGTATGAGTTCGATCGTCGCCTCGGATATGTCGACATTCCAAGTAGACTCTTCAAGTGCGATATTAATGCCAAACTGCCTGTGCCCGATGATGATCTTGCCTACCGATTTTGTTCACTTCCTGCCTATGTCGGAAAGACCTGTTCTCCGCCGCGGAACACTAATTTCGACGCATTCAAGTCTTTTGGTCGGGTCTTTTTCAACGGAGTCGATACGCACGAGACCTTAGATGAGATTCCTGACGCTCTTCAGATTACAACTAGTATGGATGTTGACATGGCCGATGCGGCAAAGAAGCAGTCGAGCCTGGCCACTTTGAGTACGGTTGCGACTGGTGTCTGTAGTGGTGCGACATCAGAATCAGAATGACCATTTTTAGCGGAGCAAATTTGCCTTATAGACGTCCTTCTGGTGCTTCGCTTGTCGAAGTCACCGTGGGGAGTGTCGTATTATTTTTAGTTGTCATCATTCTTGTAGATCTTGGTCTTCTTATTTATGGTGTCTCTCTCAATGATGCAGTTTGTCGCGATGCTGCCCGCAAATCGGCTTCGGGCAATCCTGTTAATGCCCAATCGCGAGCACTCTTGCTAATTGAACAAATGAACAGCCGAAATAGCGGTTTCGTATCCCATTTTCGCCTGGTTCCTCCCGTCAAGACCGAAATTACAAGTCAGCCAAAGCTCAGACGCAATCCAGAAAACGACCAACTCGTCAATCCGGGCGGTCTGGTCACCGGCTCAGTAACTGTTACCACCGAAGTCGAGATAACACCCTTTGCTC
>CAJXZK010000118.1 GCA_913063055.1 uncultured bacterium | reverse complement strand
GAGGGAATTTCTCCCACTGGGGGGTGTACGGCGGGGGGTATGCCTTACTGCGCCTGCATCTTCAGCACAGGGGCGACAGACAGGGGGCATACAACAAAGCCACCGATGACAGTGGCTTGATGTGTGTAGGTTGTAGCGTGTGTGTGTTAGAGCTTGCCGCCTATCATCTTGCCGAAGCCTTTGAACGCACCCTTCTGCAATTTGGTGTATAACGCGGTGTGTTGTAGATTCTTGTGGCCAAGGTAAAGCTGTATGCCTCTTAGCGATGCACCCTTGTTTACTAGAGCAAAGCCACAAGAGTGACGCAGCATATGAGGATGTAGGTTGAACTCAAACCCGCAAGCTTTGCCTAATCGCTTCATCATCTTCAGGTAGCCGTCAGCAGTCATGGGCGTACCTCGTTCGTTCAAAAACACCCAAGCGCTGTCATTAGTCGCCCGGTGCTTCTTTAGTGCTCTTACCTCGTCTGCTTCAAGTGGTTGAACAGTCGAATCGGAACCCTTGAGTCGGTCGACGTTGATATGCGCGTTGACCAAGTCAATCTGATGCCATTGCATCTCAACTGCTTCACTTGCTCTTAAGCCGTGCCTGTAGGATAGTAGTATCAGCAACGCATCGCGGTGGCCGTATCTACCTTTGCTTGCAACATCTAACAACTTGGTTATTTCTTGCTCGGTTAAGTAGTCTCGCTTAACTGTCCGGTTTTCCTTCGTCTGTATGGTAGTTACCACAACCGCTTCCCCCTAGCTGCTACATAACAACAATAACACAACTGTCCGGAAACCAACCAGAAACCGGACAGTTTTAATCTGGCAAAAACACCCACAAATACAAAACGACCGAAATAGGCTTAGATAAAGCGGTTGAGATACTGGGGTTAAGGAACCGGCGCAAAGGCGGATGATATCTAAAGGCAGACAGCGCAACGGTTTGCGGCGATTTAAACATATCAAACACCAATATAACCGCATATCATCGACAGCCCGCAATTAACCAACTGGTCAGGCGAAAACGGAAATGGTTTTCACATTTTTATATCAACCGATAACGCGGTTTGAGCGAATTGCGTTCCACGTCAAACGCCTGCTATTTCAGCCAACCATTTAGGCCGCCATCCCTGTGCCCGATTCTGTGCCCTACCTTGTGCACTTTTTTGCATGAACTTGCTTTTTGATGCAGTTAAGTGAATCACACAAAACACTGACAGCGAACCGTTTTTGGGCACCCGTGGCAAATTGCCGATAATGCCTGTGTCAATGCCATGATGATCCTCACTCTGCAAATGGGCAGACCACAACCTGGTTATGGTGGTTAAGTTGCAAGTGAGCCGCCGCAGGGCATAAAGAGTAGATGCCCTGCGAGAAATGATTTGAGTGTATGGAAGTTCACAGACAGTCGGCTGAAGTTGAGATTACAGAGCAGCCGCATACTAGTGCAGAGCTCGAACATTCAGCTGCCGCAGCACTAGATGTAGTTCAAAGTAAAAATACCTCGGCAAGCATGATCGCTCTAGATCGCGCTATTGGAGTCTGCATCGACTTTACTGCCATTGGCCTTGTGGCGTTTGTACCCTGTCTCTTTCGCTATTTCAGCCATCCTATGCCAGTCCATACTTTCGGAGCTATCGCTAACGACTATGTGATGTTTGGATGTTTTTGTCTGGCATTTTCTCCTCTGCCACTGCTTTACCTGCGCTTTGTTTTTCGAAGACTACTTCGTTCACCCACGCCGGGCGAAATGTTCGCTGGCACTGTGACAATTTCACAAGCAGCGGGAATTTCTGGAGTATACCTTGAGCTTCTTTTTGCCATGCTTCAGTATTACGTTCTTGCACTGGGCGCAGTTATAGGCAGCATAGCAATATCATTGTGCCTAGCTTTAAATCTATTCGGAGCAGCAAATACCGCAACTCAAACCGTAGCAGCCTGGGCCACCTTGCCTCTCTTCCCAATATTGGTAGCAGCGGCAGCAAACTGGCCGCGCTCTCAAGCAAATTCGGAATCAACCATAGACTATCTCTGCGGTTTTGAAGTGAAGCGATTGAGATAAGAGGAAAATCCCAAATTCACGCCAAGGGAGATATGAACGAACTCAACCTGCCAATCGAAGCCGAAGGCGAAACAGCTACTGAAGCGAAACTAACTCCAGTGCCTGTGGTAACAGTTCCACAAAATCAGAGTACTGTGATTCGCCTTAGCGCGATCGTGGCCCAAACATTGTCTTGGTGTAGGAATCTACCTCGACCGTTTGGCCTTCTTGTGTTTAAAGAGAGGGAAGACTTAGAGCTCTCAACTAGAACTAAGGCTGAAGAATCAAACGCAAGCGTATCAGCTCTTTCCGCCGCACCAGCGCCAGCTATTGCCAATTCTCCATACTGGTTGGTGGGGATGAAACGCTCAATAGGAGCTAGCCTCGATTTTACTTGTGTCGTGCTCATGGCTCTGGCACCGTGGTTCTTCGAAATCATTTCTAGAAGAAACAACCCTCCAAATCTCGTTGTGTTTGTGCGCACGGATGCGGTGCTGGTCTTTACACTATGCCTAGTGATGTCTCCGCTGTCTCTTATATATTTGCGCATTGTCTTTCACAAAATTATGCACTCGCCCACACCGGGAGAGATGTTTTCTGGGTTTATCAGTTCAACCACATCAAATGGATTGAAAGGATTAATGCAAGAGTCTATTTACGGACTTGCTCAGTATTTTGTCATTTCAATAACTGGTGGCCAAGCCATTCTGCTGGTAACGATAGTACTTTTCATGGGTGCCGAAACCAGTTCATTCGTACAGAACAATTTCCTCTGGCTGGCGGCTACAGCAATTGTCTCGCTATGCCTAATGTCCACAGTCTATTGGCCACGATCTAACACTGATTGCCAATCCTTCATCGATGATCAATGCGGCGTGATTGTACAACGCGCGGGGTAAGGTGAGAGTGCCCACAACAAGAAAATAGTGACCGACTGACTCAACCCAGTAGGCGCCCCGAGATGGTCCATATATGGGAATTGTTGCAGTGACACACTTTTTTAACTGAATTTGCTTGCCAATCGGAAGTTGCCGACATAACAATACGCTTCTTACTAGCCCACATAGCAGACGGGGAACGAGAAAAAACCGACAGAACAGGAGTAACGATTAGTTGCTAACCCAAGTAGGATTGGAAATGCGCGGTCCTCTGACTCTATAACTTTGAATAATGCCTTTGTCATCAAATCTAAGGTCTATTTTATAGATTTGCTGTTCAGCATTTATCACCGGTATATTTGGCACTTCAAAAGTATAAAAGAACGAATTCGCCTCTGAAGTTTTCTTGGCCTTACCAAATAGTTTTTCAGCACTGCTTAATGAAAGTGCTGTGAGTTTGTTTTGTTCACTGTTGAAGCTGATTCTTTCGCCCCAAATCAATAATGACGACTCTTTTAAGATTGTTTTTTGAGGATGTTCAGAATTATCACGTGCCTGTAGATGACCATTTCCATCTGGTGTAAAGATAATATCGAATTGAGCGAAAGGGTAGCCGGAATTATTTAAGATCTTCAAGGGAGTGCTTATTCTAGAAGACAAATCGACATAGTTAGGCATTTTTTCGTTTTGCGTAAGTACTCGTGTAACATGAATTCTTTTTGGGACTTCTTGGGCAATACTTGGTCTTGAAGCTATAACTAGAGTAAACAATAGCTGAATTGCGATATGGTGATTGTTAGACATGCCAATCCTTTCTCAAAATACTTACTCTAATCTAGCCTATTTCATCGAATTTTCCTGCAAATTACTGTAGGAACTGTCACGACCGTGATACCACAAGCATTTGCTGTCTCATGTAGACACATTTGTAGATCTACAAAAATCTTTCAGTGATGCCTCGTCTCTAAAACCAATGCAGGGGCAGGGGAAAGCAGTTTTTTGCTGTAGTAAATTTGTAGACAATTTGTAGATACCGAAGAGCAATTGGTCTTTTGCCATTGATCTTTTTCCTAGCTGCCTTGTTGCCTATGGACACAAACAAAATTGACAGCAGGCATCTAACGAATGAAAAACAATCAAGAAAACTGAATTGACTGAGATCGTCCAGCTGGCTCATCACACTATATCATTTTCGTGGTTAAGGCATATCGCATGCTTGTGAAATTGATACAGCAGAGCGCTAGCACTAACTCTTGCAAAACGCCTACACGCTCGAGGTCCACAAAATCAGAGTGATGTGATTCGCCCTACCGAGACATTGGCCCAAACATTGTCTTGGTGTAAGAGTCTACCTCGACCTCACCTTTAGCTTTCTTGCGTTTAACAAGAGGGAAACGCATTCGGATCTGCTCTTGCTGAGCTTTTGTGTATCGATCAAAAGACTGGGGGAGTGCGATTTTGATATTGCCTAATTTGCTCAGTTGCAGCAATCCAGCAAACGAAATCTTGGTTTGCTTTATGAAGAGGTGATCCAAATTCGTCAACTGCAAGAGCAAAGGCACGGCTCTATCATCAATAGCAGGGTTCTCGTTGATATCGAGAGACTTCAACTTAGTGCATTTGCTGACATGCTCAAGGCCGCGCAATGACAAGTTGGTGCGCGATAATTCCAAATTAGCAAGATTGGGAAACTCTTTTAAATAGCGCAAGCTCTCATTGTCGATAGTCTCTTTTCCAAAACGCAGCGACTCCAACTTCTTGCACCCAGTCAAGTCGCGCAAACACTTTCCAGTGACCATAGTCTCAGCCAACGCCAACGCTCTCAGTTCCGGCATTGTGCCAAGCTTAGATAAGCCAGCATCAGTGGTTTCAGACTGGTCCATATCAATTCCTTTCAAGCCTGAAAGATGATGAATATAGGGAACCAATCGATCACTAATCTTTTCATCGGCATCAGTCATCGCAGTGAAGCGCAGATTGATGTAATCAATTCCATCAGGGGGCAGCTTGAGCAAAAACTCGGGATGCTGAAAGAACTGCACACCGGGATAGAGCTTCACCAATTTATCTTGCGGCACTTTGATTAAGCCCCGGGCCTCACCAATAGGCAGAAGCTTACCCTTAGCGGTTAATTCAGGAGTTTTGTCGAGCAGACCCACTGTGCCAACTGAGTATTCAGTGGGGAAAGGCAAGAGCCGCACTCCTTCATTCTTATTTCCCGCATAAGCATTAACAGCATAGGCGCTTCTGGAATAGGAATTACCCGCATAAGCACTGCCATGAGCAAAGCTAGCGACGGAAATTCCGATCAGCAAAAGCAAAGACGAGATATGGATTCCGAGGGCAGGGACTCCGATAGCACGGTTCCTTAGCATAAGCGAACCACTCGTCGAACCAATAGCTTGAGTATAGCAGGCGGCTCAAACTACAAGGCACCAACTAATGAACCTGGCCATTGCTGGCCTCTAAGGCGGCATCAACGTCAGCATCTAAGCTTCCACCGGTCTGTGCCAACATAGTTTGGGCACGATTGCGAATATTCAGGGCTCTGACATTATTACTGTCATGATTGAGCGCCTCTTCCGCATCGATTAAAGCAGCCCGATAATCGCGCATACCCAAGTTAGAAACGGCTCGCTCAGCCCAAACAGAAGGTTCGGTGGGGAAGTGTCTAAGTGCCTGGTCAGCGTATTGCAAACCTTCCTTATAGTGGGAGGTGCGGTTGCAGGCTTTGGCGAGACCAAGATAACTCTCACAAGAAGGCCCGTGTGCGCCAATAGCGTGTTTTAGTGTGGAAGATGCTTCCTCGTAGCGTCCATTTTTCAAATACTCAAGACCAAGCTTCTCTGCTGGCCTTGGTCGATTGGCAATGGCAATAGCAACAGAGCAAGAGACCACCGCGACAATCAATATGCCCTTATCGAACCAAGTATGTTTCGATTTTTGTGTCGAAGATGCGAAATAGGGAGAAGCAGCATTGATTGTAGACCCCTTGTAGTGAAGCGTTTTCATTTAAAACTCCTGAAATATTGATAGCTATATTTTGTAAAAGAGAACCGAGCTAGAGACCAACTGGAAAAGCGCGAATAATCTGCTGAGCCAGCACTAAATAAAGAGGGATACCGATAGTGACGTTGTAAGAGAACGTCAGACCAAGAGAGGCTGCCAGCGGCAAGGTCGGGCTAGCTTCTGGAATAGCGATGCGCTGAATTGCTGGTACGGCAATATAAGAAGCAGCAGCACATAGCACCGCAAACAAAACATAAGTACCAAGCTGTAAGGGTTGATTAATGACGTGGCTAAAGAGACAAGCCGAAGTCAAACCAAACATAGCGAAAAGATTCGGGGCAAGAAGAGCAAAAACAACGAACTTCCAGCTAGCAGCTTGCAAATCCTTCAGCCTTCTAGCAGCAGTCATGCCCATCTCTAAAAGGAAGAGACACAGCATCCCTTGAAAAAGCGAAACAAATAGCTGGTCATCAGCTTGCACAACTTTGTAGCCTTGTTGGCGGCTCAAGAAGCCCACAAGAATGCCACCAAAGAGCAGAATAATGCCAGGGTTCAAGAACACTTCACGCAATATCTTGGCAGGGCTGTGCACCACAGGCACTTCCTCATCAACCAAGATGTCGGGCTCAACAAGACTTTGCGACCTTCTTATCTGCACAGCCGTAGCAGTGTCGGACATATGAGTCGATGAGCGAGAAGAACCATTGGCACCAGAGTCAAAGCTTTTAACAGCACCAGCCATAGCGTGGGCTGGTCTAAAGCTATCAGGCACTCGGCTGCTCTTAACTGTGGCGTATAGGCCAGGAATGGTATCAGCGTTATAACCGTCTTCACCAGGCATATTGCCTTTGGCGTCCATACCACTTTTGCGCAGACGTGACACCAAATACAAACCGACCAAGCAACCAGGTATTTCCATGGCAGCAAGCATTACGGGCATGTAGGCGGCAAAAGCAATGTGAGCAGCTTGCAAAACGCCCAGACAAGTGACGAAGGTTCCAGCTGAATCAGAGCCATAGTAGGCAGCAACTGTGGCTGAATCAATGCGACGCATTCTCGGAATAATGCGACGAAGCAAGAAGTAGGTGGCCAGACCTATGAGCGTGTTGGTGACCAAACCCAGACCAACAAACATCAATGCCTGGGCCAAAGTACCGCCGCTAAGAACTGCTAACTCTTCACCGCCATGCCAGCCAATCGAAATCAATAAATAGATAGTCAGGCCTTGATAGATTTGCTGTGGAAAATCAAAGGCAATTTTCAACAGTGGAATACTAAAACCCAGGTAGAAGAACAAGAGCAAAGGCTTAAATAGGTTTGACCGGAAGTTATTATAAAAATCGGTAAGTAGCGAATGACGCGTAACTGAGACTTGCTTGACCGAACCATCTTTAGCAGAAACGATGGAAACCTCATCGCCAACCTTAAGGTCAGAAGCTGCTGCTGGTGAGCCATTCAATAGAACTTTGGTAGTGGGAGCAACAGCGCAAGAAAACTTGTCGAGATAATCGGTAGTGAGGCGCAGCTGATTTCCGTTTGCAGCCAGGACAATGCCAGGCTTACTGCGGGTAGCTACAACCTGTGGCTGATTACTTTCGCTAACAACTTTTATATCATCGCCACTTTTGAGATCGGCAAGAGTAGCCGCATCTCCATTAAGCAACACAGTGGCATTGGCAGGTATCGCAACCTCTACAGGCTTCCCACCATCAGAGTTAGAGACTAATGTGATTTTGGGATTGCCATCTTGCGCACTGTCAAGCTTGCCTGCCAGGGGCTCGGCCCACACGGCGGGAACAGCGCTGAGTACAAACAGCGCCAGCGCTATCAACGCACCCAGACGCAAGCACAATGATGACTGCGAACTACGTCCAAATGGGCGCGCCAAAGCTAGGCCTAAGGCCTTAAACGATAACATTTTTGCCTCCAATATTTCGAATTTCGAACCGAGCTACCAGAAAGGCAGCAGAAGAACAGCGACACTACAAGTAGTGTCAACTTTGAGAAACGGGCGCACAAAAATTGTGCTTCAGGCTTTGAACAAAATTACAAGAATGACCAAGAGTCACTGCTGTAGTTCTCACGCCGTGGCACACACGCTGGTTTTAAATTGTGGCTACTGTTAAGCAGCGAATGACTAGGCTTAAAGCGTTACGTCAACACTCAAATAAGTCAGGCCTCCTGAACTAATGGTCGGCACTCCGTTACTACAACTGCTCAATTAGCCATGATGCATTACCAATCCCGACCCCATCACAAAGTTTTATTCGATTAAAGTGATGAACTTGTGATCAAGAAATCCAATTTTGCACAAATGGTAATAATTGTGATTAAGTGTTCTCACCTGTGACGGTAGAAACCACATGCTTGAGGTGATCACACAGGTAGTCGGCACAAATTTTTGGCTTAATATCTTGAATAGTGCACAGATGATTCTCAAGAAATTGGCAAGGGTAAGATTCTTCAGGGTCAATTACGACACGAAGAGCGGGAAAGTGATCCGGATTCTGCCAGCATGAGCGCTCAGGAAACAGGCGACGACCTTCCTCAAACTCAATAAATACGTCATTGTATTTATACTTTTTACCAAAGCGTTTATTGAGCCTAGCTAGAAACTCTTTGGCGTCAGTTATAGGGCCCATGATCCAGTCTCTGTTGCCCAAGGTGCAACAAATGCCAGACTGTCCTGCTATCCCGTAGCATCGTCGCTGACAAGTGTAATAGATGACACTGTCTCTAATTTCGGATTTACTGGGCACTTCAGACATGGTTTAGCAAATCATCAATGACAAATATAGCCACCAATTGTACCTGGAGACCTGCGATTATGGGAATCGCTTAAGGTAAATATGTCAAGATAGCCCGACAATGCTTCTTCCCCAACGGAGTTAGCTGATGCGTCCAGTATTAGTAGCTAGTTTCGCTCTCTTTGTCGCCATGGCCAGCGCCCTGTCCGCCAGCCCGCTATGGTTTATCGAACCTGCCTTTGCCCTTGAAGACTCATCTAAGACCGCCGCAAAAGGCAAAACTGGCCATGATTTTATGGGCATGGCTGACTACTATCACCATTCTCTTTATGGCAAGAAGACAGCCTCAGGGCAGGTCTTAGAAAAGCATCTCTTTACTGCCGCCCACCGCACCCTTCCATTCGGCACCCACGTTCACGTAAAAAATCACAGCAACGGCCGCAGCTGTATCGTAGTAATCAACGATCGCGGACCTTTCACTAAAAGCAAAGTAATCGACCTCTCCCATAGCGCAGCCGCCGAGCTAGACATGATCAGAGCCGGTACATGCAAAGTTGGCTGCACAGTTGTGCCAAAACCAAAAAATGGAGCAGGCAAAGTCGAACTAGCCAAGACTGTGGCGGAAAAAATCGTAGCTGAAAAAACTGTGACCGAAAAGACTGCACTAGCAAAAGTCGCTACAGAAAAAGCCGCTACAGAAAAAGCCGTGACCGAAAAGACTGCGCTAGCAAAAGTCGCTACAGAAAAAGCCGTGACCGAAAAGACTGCACTAGCAAAAGTCGCTGCAGAAAAAGCCGTGGCCGAAAAGCCTGCAACAGTTAAAGTTGCGGCAAAACCAGAGGCAATACCGGCCCTGCGGCCAGCGATTGCCATGAAAGTAACAAAAGATAAGCCTGCAAGCACCGTTAGCACCGACCAATTCAGCCGCGCAGACGAAACCAGTGCCGAGCTAGAGGGCGCCGAACCCATAAAATGGACTGAAGTTCAGTAAAAGTTATCAGCCAATCAGCTGTAACCATTGAGCCTCAACCTTTACAACCACTTGCCGAAGCCGCCGAGAGATGGCATAAACTAAGTGGAACAAGGGGGAGCTATGATCAAGAAAACCGGCATTACCCTAAAAAATGTGCCGGACATTCCTGTTCTTCACCAGATGCTGTCACAGTCTCTCCAGAAACCTGGTGAGAAGCTTGTCGCCACTTGGCGCAACAACGAAACACTACTCTTTACCCTTGAAGTAATCTGCTCGCTCAAAGACCGAGACCCTCGCTGGCTCTTGATTTGCGAAAAGAGCGGCAAACGCAGCGTCGTCTCGCAAATTAGCGGTCACGACGTGCTCTTGATATACAAGCAAATTGCCACGGCCTCAGCTAATGCCCAGGAAGTCATATCAAAGGCTGAAGAAGTTGAGAATTCTGCCCGACTGGCCAAGTCAAGCGACAACCATCCGGCCCTAACAAAAGCCAATATGTCCCTCAGCGCCTCAGTGGGGCAACAATCATCCCAGGGCTCCCAGAAACAATCTCCGAACCAGCCAGGTCAATCGGCAAATACAACTGTAAGCGCAACGGCAGGCACAAGTCCGACGGTAAATATAACCGCGCCACCAAGGACAAGACAGTTAGCATTTCCACTGATCGGAAAAATAGCAGAGCTACCGCTGCCAAGACTACTGCAGCTCATTAGCAATGAGAAAATGACAGGACTTTTGCAACTTGAAGAAGAAGGCAATACAGCCAGCCTTTTCGTTCAAGAAGGCCACCCAATTGAAGCGAAACTGCTAGACACTGAAGGCGAACTAACAGGTGACGGCGCCTTTGCCGAAATCATGTACTGGACTAACGCCAACTACACGTTCAAAGTAGGTGCCACCACAAGCACGCGCAATTTGGTCAAATCAGCAGAAATTCTACTGGAGCATGTCCGGCCCCTAGCTCAGGTTCTAGAAGAACTTACTAGTCGCGGCATGACCGCCGATTCGGTCTTCAAACATGCTCACAAAGATCTAACTGGCGACGAATTTACAGCCAAAGCCACCCCTGATGCGCCAGTGGACATGGAAGCCCTCGCCGCTCTCTATCTACGTCTTGATGGCGAAAGCACCATGTCAGATTTGGAAAATGTACAAATTCTGCCGCGGCCGCTATTGGTCAGATCAATTCACCACCTGATTGCCTGTGACATCATTACTTTCGTCAACAAGGCACCAGCCAAACCAACGATAAAGCCCGCCGTGGTCAAACCGGCGCCACAAGAAAGGGCAGCACCACCACCGCCACCACCTCCTCCACTTACTGCGCAACAACTGCGAGAGCAAGCACTGTCGGCGCCGATGGCTCAACCGGCACAACCAGCTAAGCCAATTCCGCTAGCCCAAACCACTCAACCGAACAAGCCAGCACCAAGCTCACCGCTAGCCCAACCAGCCAAATTAGGACCGCCTACCAAGCCAGTTGTTAAGCCTAAGAACATTGACGGCGCAGCTATTCAATCAGTAATGATGAGTCTGCGCCGAGAAGATACTGGTCTTTTCATTCATCCAGCCTTCCTCTACTTCTTAGAAGAAGAATTTTTCCGCATCTATCGAGCCAAAGGCTCTATGTCGGTAATTATTTTCGAGATACGCGAGGTAGTCACCGTCGACGGAGCGGTGCGGCGCAAGCCGCTACCAGTAGAAGCCATTGCCGACGCCACAATTCGCATCAATAGCAAGAAACGTCATACCGATATAGTGGCCCATTATGAAGCTTACGATTTTGGCATCCTTCTTCCTAGCACCAAATCTAGTGGCACTAAGGTTTTTGTCCAAAAAATCATCAAGGCGCTAATGGAAAAACCACTAGTGGGTACAGAGGGCAAGCAGCTTTCATACGCTTTCGGCTCTGCCAGCATACCTGAAGACTTTACCGACATAAACTCATTGCTTGGTGCCGCAGAAATGAGTATGCATTATGCTCGCGACCGCGGTGAGCAGATCATATTCTTCAAAGATCTGCTGGTTTAGCCTCCAGCGGCAATGAGCGAGCATGAAATCACCAACCAAAATGATTCTACTTCAGCCTATTGGCTAGAGGAGCCCTACGTCATAGTAGTTAACTACCAAGACTCGGAGGTAAACAATGCCAGCTGGTTGGTTTACAAGAAAGAAACTGCTGAGAAACTCGTAATTACAGCTTTTTGCATAGCATTATTAGTTACAACCATTATAGTACTTCGCTATTTAGGCATATTCACAGACTCTCCACTGCCAGAAGGGCCATATCAATCGTGGATCAAGGTTTCGTTATTTATAGCAGTGTTACTGGTTCCACCTCTGTTTGCCTGCTGGTTATGGCAACTGATAAAAGCGACGCAACTTACTGCCTTCGCCCGTGAACGGCGCTACCGATCACCCGTTACATACTCACTTAGCTCAGCCGGTTTTCAGTTTTCGACGGACTACATAACAATGCTTTCGCCCTGGAGTGAAACAAGCGCCTGTTATGAGCTTGCGCAATCACTGACACTGTATTCTGACAAGACAATCATCCCCCTACCTAAAAGATGTTTCGCTTCCGCTGAGCAATTAAACAAAGTTCGCAAGTTGATTATTGATAGCGGAGTGGCTTACTCCAAACTGGGCCCGCAGGAAGCAGATATTGTCTTCGCTGGTGCACCCAAACTCAACAACCTAGAACGGTACAAGGTCGAACAAGAATCAGCAAGGCTCACAAAAAGCTCTGAATCAAGAGAATGGCAGCCGAGCGCAAAGACTCTCACAATAGAATGCAACTATTCACTGAAAGAGCTAACGAACGTGGAGAAAAAGCTCTTCCCTAAGTACAGCCTTACCTTTCTTGGCATACGCTACATAGGCTTCATACTGTTTGGCTATTTCTGCTCATTACTTATTTTGTGTATTTTGGGAGAAGCGGCAGGAAGCGAAATCAACACTGCAATATTCAGGTGCGCACCGCTAATAATACCAATATTCTTTATACACGCACTCTGCATTTTCAGAGAAAGAGTTGACGGACTGCGCAAACTGGTAGAGTTAGACTTGCCTGTCTCTATAACATTCTCGGAAGATAAACTCACCGTGCGCTCTCGCAGAAATTTAATCGCTAACCCATGGGCCAACTTCCTCAATTGCTTTGCGACAAAAGAGCACTACATTTGCCGATCTTTAAGTGTCAACGTTATTGTTCCGAAAAGCTCATTAGATAGCCAATCAAAAGAAATATTCGTAGAAAACCTTCTGCGCACCAAAATAAAACGATATGAAGAATGGAGTTAAAACATCAATGAACGCTCGCCAAAGAAAGCTCCAAAACACTCTATTTTTCTCTCTTGCAGCGTTGGTCTTGACCGCTCCAACCACGTTTGTACCGGCAGATGCAGCCAATCAAGACGAACTCTTATTCAAGCGAGCGCAACAACTGACCAATCAAAAACATATTGCTGAGGCACAAAAGATACTTGTAAAACTCTGCAATGGCTCCAAGGCCTCAGTTCAAGCTCTGTGTCTGCTCACTTGGACATATTTGGCAGAAGAAAGTACCATCACCGATGAACACGTAGCTGAATGCGAGAAACTGACAAAACGTGCACTCAAACTAGATCCTGAGTGGGGAAACGCCTACAAACTTCAGGCACAAATCTACAACCTACAAGGCAAACACGAACAGGCAATCGCCTACAGCACCAAAGCCTTATCGGTTAAAAATCCAGATCCCAAAGCTTACCTTCAGCGTTGTCTTGCTTATGAAGCCGTGGGCAAACACAAAGAGGCGCTGAGCGACATCACTATTTATTCAGATAAATATGCTCCAGAAGCTGAGATGTTAGAACTGAAAGGCTCCGTACTAGTGAACCTAAATCGCTATGACGATGCCATTGCCGCTTATCGCGCCGCCCTGAAAAAGCAATTTAAAGATTGGACTATCTACCGCATAGTCGATTGCTTTGAACAACAACATCAATACGACAAGGCCGCAGAAGAGCTTACACATCTGATAAAAATCAACGCTTTAGACTCAGAAGCCTACCAGACACGAGGTCGCATGCTGGGGCTAGCAAAGCATTACAAAGAGGCCATCGACGACTACACCAAGGCGATTAAATTAGAGCCCACGGCACGCTTCTACAAAGAACGGGCCGCGCTCTACAAATTGACTGGTAAGCCAAAAGAAGCAGCTGAGGATCTAAAAAAGGCCACTATAGAGGACAAAGCGCATTATTAGAGTCATCTGGGCAGATTCTCAGGCTATCAGCTCTTGCCTTAACCACTCCCTAGCCTCTTGTTCTGTCTGAGCTATTTCATCAGCACTCATCCCTCGCTTTGCTTCTTCTATACATAGAGAAAGCTGCTCTAAATCAACCGGCTTGTAGATAACAAAATGCCAAAGGCGCAATTCATCTGTTGAACCATAGCTTGCTCTAAGAAACCAGCTCAAAGCCATGGTCTTATTCACTTCTACACCATCTCCGTAGAGGCTCATTTTTCCTAACCGAATAGCTGCCGCCTGATGATAGTGGCTGTCACAGAGTTGTTTGTACAATTCCGCAGCTTTGCTTAAATCCGTGGCAATACCTTCTCCGCTCTCGTAGCGCTCTGCCAGCCGCATTCTTACCCAGTTCAAATCTATTTCCGACAGATCATCACGCGCAACCAATATGCACATCCATCGAGCAATCTCAGCAGCACATAGCGCGCGATCCATTACTAGATGAAGCTGGGCTTCAGCATGACCTTGCTCTGCAGCCCTTCTATACCAGTCTCTCCGCTCCGACTTAATATGCTCTCCACCACTCTTTACATACCATCGCAACTGTTCAGCCAAAAAATATTGCTTCATAGCGTTGCCTGAGGCCGCCTGAAGACGTAGATCTTCTATTGTCGGAATTTCTAGAGACTGACGAACACCACTTACAACTGCCTTAACCGCTTCTTCCATCCCGATTGCATAAAGCTCCTTGTGAATCCACAAATCGGAACAGATCGAAGCACCGCCCATCCCGCCTCTAACAGAAGCACCTAGCGGGATTTTTTCAAAGAAGAGCCCGCGACCAAATGGTTCCTTCCATTGAATAGCATCAATATCTTCAAGCAGCTGTTGCAATGCCTTCTGATCGCAGCAAAGCAAACTGACTGGACAAGTGAGATATATTTGACCGCCGTAGTCGCCTTCCATAATCAAAGCAAAGCCTTGCTGGCGCTGGGCTTCTTCAAGTGATTGGACGGCTTCGTAGTGCGGATCGTCTTCAGAAGCACTGAAGCGCGGCAGTGAATCATCTGGCTGAAGCACATGATCGATCATGCATCCATCGTAACATGCACGCCCAGCAGCGGTGGAAATCTACTTTTTTCTCTTCTCCAAAGCCGATATTTGCAGCGGCGAAAATGTTATGAAAACAATTGAGTAACTGTATTAACCAACCAAACTCTGGCACAAACTGTGAGAACATACACTCAGCTATAAGAAATCAGTTATTGCGGAGTTCGCTTGAATAAATCTGTCAACTCAATTGCACTGTCTTTTACACTTCTCTTTTATTCTGGATCTGCTGCCTGTGCCATGCCCACCAACGACATGAAAGCTCAGCTCTCAGCTAAAAGCGAGTCGCTCTCGTTGGTAGACGATCTTGAATCTGCAGTTAAGACTGCAGAGGGAACCGGCGACTTTACTAAACTAATTATGATCCTTAGACCACGCTCTTTCGGCTTGGAAAAATCACTCACAGCGGACAACAAAACGAAGATAGCTAATCTAATTGACAGAGCCCTACTAAAGCTTAAAACTGTTGAGCAGACGGATGATACAAGAAACTGTCAGGCCATGATAGCGCGCTATTTCACTACAAAGAATCTCAACGACAGAGCCATCGAAAACTATAAGGACGCCATTCATTCTAGTGAAAACCAATGGAAGCATCCCAAGGCAAAGGTTAGCATGCAGCCGCCAGGGGCCTCAGGCTTTGAGCGCAGCTGCAAGACAGCCTTGGCCCTGCTTTATCTAAAAACAGGGAATCTTTCAGCGGCTGAAAAATTGAGTCAAGAAGTGAATTGGCCGTGGGCCGACACGCCGGGTGCAGAGAAAGAGAGGATGTTTCGCGACAGGATGTCGCCAGTTGCTACACGCACAGGCCAAGCCCTTCTTGCGACCCGTCTAGCTGAGGCATACGAGCGCGCTGGAAACAAAACCATGGCAGCAAGAAAATACTCCGACATGTTGGCTTATGAAACCAATGTGCTCAATCCAAAGTTTAAATCAGCAGCATCGATCTATCCAACCATTATCACGAAAACCACTACAAGCGAAGAGACACCATACAATTTCACTAGCATCGACTTTGATCCGCTCGTAGGTGTTTTCCCTTCAACCGAAAAAATTGTTCAGCCCTATATAGTTTTTGCCAAAAAAAATCCGAAACTAGTGCCCACAGATAAAGTGCGCCAGGTAAAGGAGCAGTTGCAAGAGGGGGCTGCAGCGAAGCTAGCAAAATCACGAGCGGAGCTGTACTTTGAGTGGGAAGGAAGAGAGGGTCGCGCAATTGATGGTCTCGTCTCCAATCCAGAAAAAAGCCTGACGCAGTTCAAAACCATCTTGGACGAACGTAAAAGGTTAGACGTTAAAGACCCAACATTACCTCAAGCTCTAACTAAAATTGCTTATCACCTAATCTTAGCCGGTCGGTTTTCAGAAGCCCGCAATTACATCGCCGAAGCCATAGCTCTTCAAGAAAAGCAAGGTGCACCGGGTCGCTTCGGACTAGGTCAAAGCACCTGCTATCTTGGCGTTATCAATGAAGAAGAAGGAAAACTTGACAAAGCCAAGGCATTGTTAGAGAAAGCACTGAAACTGCGCGATGGCGATCAGGATGACATATTTGCCGTGGCCAAAACCAGAGTTCCATACGGCAAATTACTGGCCTTGTCTGGCAAAAATGACGAAGCAAAACTTCAACTAGACCTTGCTACAAAAGCTTTCCAAGACAAACGCCCACCTTTGGCCGGGCTTGCAGGGTTAGACGCCATGCAATCACCCGAAGTATTTACAGAAAAACTTGCTCGCCACCACTTTGAAGATCAAACACGAGGATGGTTTGTTGCACTGGCAGCCATAGAACTCAGCCAAATCTATATAGCTGAAAACAAACTAGACACGGCAAAGACATTACTTTTGCAAACGCTTTCAAAAATGCCAGAGTCGAACGAATTCAGCCTGCCAGCCCGGGTCAATGAAAAACTGGCAAGAGTAGAGATGGCTTCAGGCAACCTCGATTCTGCCGACAAATACTTGGCCCAGGCAGAACTTGCCAGCAAGGAAGGTCAGGCGCGTGGCCTAGCTGTAGTCGACATTCTATCTTCACTGGGTGACCTAAGAATGAAGCAAGAACGAAGAGCTGAGGCACGAGCCTACTATCACGACGCCGCCGACAAATTAGCAAAAACTCTTGGCCCGCATCATCAGAGGGTTTTGGAACTAAGACGACTGAGCGCCTCAACCTAAATCAGCTGGCGATAAGCTTCTCCTGTCAATGGAATTCCAAATTTTTCAATTATACTGTTTCGTATAGTATAAAAACGGCTTTTTTTTTCAAAAAACCCAAGTGGGCTGCCCGGAAAAATATCCGAGCAGCCCTTTAGAGCAGAGGCGTTAGCCTTTAGGCGTGAAGCCTTACTTCTTCGTCGAGGCGATCTTGCCGGCGAAGAG
>CAJXZK010000117.1 GCA_913063055.1 uncultured bacterium | reverse complement strand
ATGATACGGCGACCACCGAGATCTACACCTCTCTATTCGTCGGCAGCGTCAGATGTGTATAAGAGACAGATATGTATCGATGGTCAGAGCCGGCGAAACTGGTGGTATTTTGGCCGACGTTTTAAAGCGGCTGGCCGACTTTCTTGAATACAAATCAAAGCTCAATCAAAAAGTGCGCGCTGCCATGGTCTATCCCACAGTAGTGCTGGTCATCGCTGTTGCCGTTTTCTGGGGCATGCTCACTTTCATTTTGCCAATCTTTGAAGGACTCTTCAAAAACATCGGTGGAGAGCTGCCGGCCTACACCCAGTTTCTTATCCTGCTCTCCCAATACATGCGCTCAATCTGGATGATGCTCTTCATCGCAGCAAGTGCTGTGGGCGTCTACATGCTCAAGCGCTACTACAAGACCCCAGTCGGTCGCTTTCAAATAGACTTCTTCTTTCTCAATCTGCCCTTCTTTGGCGACCTGATTGGCCGTGTTTCTATCGCCCGCTTTGCCCGCACCTTTGGCACCTTGCTACAGGCCGGGGTACCGATGCTGACAGCCCTGGACGTAGTCAAAGACACAGCTGGAAACGCTGTAGTAGCAGACTCAGTGCAGCAAATTTATAACGATGTGAGGCAAGGTGGAAACATATCAAAACCCATGGGCAAGTCCAAAATATTTCCGCCAATGGTGACGCAAATGGTGGCTGTGGGTGAAGAAACCGGTCGCCTCGACGACATGCTCTCTAAGGTGGCTGACTTCTACGATATGGAAGTAGAAAACGCAGTCGAAGCCCTGACATCACTCTTAGAACCGCTTATGGTCGTAGGTATAGGCGGCATCGTTGGCTCTGTGGTCGTGGGTATGTACCTGCCGATTTTCACAGTGATCAATCAACTTCGGTAAGCATTTGAACAAGCAAACAAGTGGCAAAGGTTTGATGTCAAACTTTCAAGCTTTTTAGCAATTTGCGATCTAACATTGAAATATCAGTCTGTTGACAGCCCAAGCTAAATTCAATCTAAATTGAATCGAACATTAGTCAATTAGCGGCGGGACGAGGAATTTCCATGACCAAAATTAGATTAGAATTACTTAATAGATATCCATGATAGCTCTTGCGCATTTACACTCTTTATTCGTTAGAGATTTGCCACCATTAATAGGTTCAGTAAGAATAGGAACTCAAATTTCCTAGCAATTCTCTTGGTTATGGTAATCTGCCGGAAAGTAAGGTTAAGATTATAAATATGGATACAGGTTCAAATATTACAGTCACAGCAATGGTTGAGACATCGATAGTGGTGAGCAACGATTTAGAGCCCAAACGAGAAGTTTCTGGTGCAGCCAAAGGGCCAGACCAAATTCACAACTGGTTGGCGCTGTACGCAGAAGCGCGTGACCCAGCTCTGCGCGACTCTATCATTCAAGCGGCTTTGCCCCTGGTAAAGCGTATTGCCTACGGCCTCGCCCGCCGCTCTACTGACCCAGTCGAAGATTTGATTCAAGTTGGATCCATTGGCCTGATCAAGGCAGTTGACCAATTCAAGCCAGATGCTGGCGCTAAATTCCAAACCTACGCTACCCACTTGATCACCGGCGAGATCAGACACTATCTTCGCGACAAAACTGCGATGATTCGTGCCCCTCGCGAACTACAAGAGCTATCTTTCCGCATTAACCGCCTGGTTCAAGGACTAACGGCCAAGTTAGGCCGAGAGCCTTCAGATGTTGAAATTGCCAACGACCTGCAGATTCCTGTAAGCCGCGTTAACGAAGCTTATGAAGTTGACCGCAGACGTACACTGATTTCCCTCGACCAAGCATTGTCTAACGATGCTGGCAGCGAGCAATCGCTGATCGACACTCTTGTCGATGCCAAATATCAGAGCAACCAGCTCGCTAAAGAAGACAGATTTATGTTAGCTGAAGCGATCAAGCAGCTCCGTGATGGCTTGAGAGAAGTTGTCCAACTGACCTTCTACGAAGACCTGAGCCAAACAGAAGTAGCCCGCCGTCTTGGTATTTCGCAAATGCAAGTATCAAGAAGACTTAGAGCGGCCACTACTGAGTTGAACAAAATCATCACTTTGAGCAAGAAGGCCGGTCCTAAAGGTGGGTAATGGCCAAGCTAGAAATAGCTTCGCCTCAAGTAGTCATCGAGGCCACAAACCTAACCAAAGATAGGCTCTCTAGCTTTCTTAAAAAGCGCACTCGTGTGCTTGATAGTGTGAGCTTACGCGTTGAGGCCGGTCAGACCTATGGTTTGATCGGCCCTAATGGTGCTGGTAAAACTACCACAGTAAAACTCTTACTCGGCTTGCTGCACCCCGATAGCGGCCAGGCATTTGTGTTGGGAAGCCCCGCTAGCGCCCGAGACAAACTCGCACAAATTGGCTTCCTGCCTGAGAATCCTTATTTTTACTCGCACCTGACTGGACGCGAATTTCTCACTTTTGTGGGCAAACTCTTTTCTATGCCGGATGCCCTAATCAAAGAGCGAGTCAAACTTTTAGTAGAGAAAGTATCTCTGGAAAACGCCTGCGATAGACCAACAGGCAAATACTCCAAAGGCATGCTGCAGCGACTAGGAATAGCACAGGCACTGATTAACGACCCACAGGTACTGTTCCTCGATGAACCTATGAGTGGTTTAGATCCACTTGGTCGTATGGATGTGCGCCGCATCCTCCATGAATTAAAAGACGAAGGCAAAACCATTTTTTTCAACTCCCACTTATTACCCGATGTCGGCGAGCTATGCGACCGCGTCGGCCTACTGGTGCAAGGTAAAATGGTGGCAGATTCAGCAGTTAGTGATATTGCCAAAGATGGCAACTTCAAAGCGCTAGAAGACTTCTTCTTAGAGCATGTAAAACTCGAAGCCGACAAAGTCAACCAAGAAACTAAGACAGAGACTAAGCCATAATGGAAATCATAGGCGCTATCGCTCTCAATACCTTTAGAGAAGTTCTAAGAGACAAGATTATCTATGCATTTTTTGTCTTCGCCTGTCTCATTTCACTCTTTGGCATATTGCTTGGTACCCTGTCGGTGGGCCAAGATATCAGGATCGTTGAAGACCTAGGCTTAGCCGCAATTGCCGTAATTGGTGGCATCATCGCCGTATTTTCTGGTGCCAATTTAGTCTTCAAAGAATTGGAAAGACGCACCATTTATTTGATCTTTTCTAAACCAGTTAAGTCATGGCAATTTATATTGGGCAAATATCTAGGCTTGGCCAGCTGCTTGCTAATCATCATCTTGATGATGGGCGGATTTTTGAGCGCTCTGGTTGGTTTCGTTGACCCAGCGCTTCCCCTTGCTCACCTGCCCTGGATTGCACTATCACTTTCCCTCGTCTATCTAGAGCTACTCTTCATCATCGCCTCAGCATCATTCTTCTCGACATTTTCTACGCCTATTATGAGTGTGCTTTTTACTCTCTGCTTCTGGCTAGTGGGTCATAGCTGCGCCTCTTTACAAGAGCTGGCAAAAATGTCAACTAATCCCCTGGTATCACAATTCTTTGGCGCTCTATACTGGCTCATGCCCGACCTACAGAGCCTCACCAGGGTGCGCTCAGAGCTCATGTATGGCCGTGCCTTCAGTACAGCGCCAGGCAATTTTAGCGATGGTCACGGCGAATTGTTAACCTACCTGACCACATACATACTGGCTTATGTCATCATTCTTTTAGTACTCTCAGCACTAGTGAACGAACGAAGAGAACTCCCCTAAACTTGATGCCAAATATATACGACATACCGTCACCATATCTGGAGCTACTTGCCGCTCTAGTTGGCCTGTGCGTGGGCAGCTTTCTTAATGTCGTAGCAGTGCGGTCACTGGCAGAAAAATCACTGTTGCATCCAGGCTCTCACTGCCCACAGTGTCAACACAAATTAGGCTTGGGCGATCTCATACCGGTGATTTCTTACTGGCTACTTAAGGGCAAATGCCGCTATTGCCAGGCTTCGATACATTGGCATTACCCACTAGTAGAGCTTCTCACTGCAGTTGTTTTTGTCACCATCATTCATTTTTTCAGCACCATTCCCTGCGATGCTTTTGTGGATCGCAGCTCAATAGCACTATTTATGCTGCTCTTCTCCTCAACCCTAATTGCTGTAACCGTAACTGATTTCAAAGAAAAACTTATTCCGCATGAAATCACTTATCCAATGGTATTAGTCGGCCTTGGCTTCAGCCAATTCTTCAGAAACGATCTCTTTGGTTCGCTCATTGGCGTCGGCGTCAGCTATCTATTGTTCGACTTAATTGCGCACTACGGCTTGATGTTTTATCAATGGCTCCATCCTGAGATTTTAGAAGACGAAAAAGATGAAAATGAACAAGCAGAAGAAAGACTAGAGCAAGACCCATACCTCGATGATGTCTTTGAAGTATCAGAAGAGATTGCCCAAGAACCAATTGAAGTTATGGGCGGCGCCGACGCTGTCATGGCAGCCGTTATGGGTGCCTGGTTAGGCTGGGAAAAGCTAGCAATTGCTGTACTGGTGGCCTTTGTAGTGGGGGCTCTGATGGGGGCCGTTTATCTCTTTGATGAACTGCGCAGCGAAAAGCTCTTGGGGAAAGCCTTAAAACCAGCCGCAATTGGCTTCGGCATCATGACAGCCATTCCACTGTTAGCCGTAATTGCCATCGTCTGCTATTTCAAACCTGATGTTAACCCGCTCCTCAATCCGTCAATCTATATCTTCTGCGCCGCCATGGGTACCGCTGGCGGCACCTTCGGCATCCTCACCTCTGGTGTGCGTGTCTCCAAAACCTTCCCCTTCGGCCCAGCACTGGCGATTGGCGCCGCCTATGCAATGTCAACAATTTCTCTAACAAAAGACGGGGGCTTTATCAAGCCTGGGGCATAATATCTATGGCCTCTGGTAGGTCAGCTGGGAGTAGAAAGTGTTTAGTTTCGGCAAGAAAAAAGGGGCCATGCTTGGCCTCGACATAAATAGCGACAGCACGACCTTAATTCAGCTGGACAAAACCAAGTCTGGCATTGAGGTACAGCGCTTTGCTTGCCAACCAACACCCCCTAATTGCATCAGGGAAGGCCTAATTACTGACCCTGTCACCATGGGTCAGCTTGTAGACGATTTGCTCAAAGAAGCGCAAATACCTACCAATCAGGCCCCCATAATCAACGTTTCAGTACCAGCCCAGGCCGTTGTTATCAGACTAATGCCAGTGCCCGTAGGCATGCCCCCAGAAGAATTGGCCGATGTCGTTACCCAAGAAGCGACTAACCACGTACCCTTTCCTATCACTGAGGCCAATCTCGACTGGTGCCAGATGAATGCCACCGAGCGCACCGACCCCGATGGTGTACGCCGGGTTGATGTCATTCTCTCAGCCATTCAACATTCAATTGTCGAATCATACTGGCGCATGGCTGACGTGGCCGGAGTCAAGCTCGGCCGCGTTGAGGTCTCTTCGCTCTCAGTCATACGCGGCCTGGCTTTAGCGGGCTATTTGGGCTCATCGGGCCACCTATCATTAGTGGTAAACATCCGCCAGGACGCCACTGACATCAATATTGTGCGCAGCGCCATGCCTCTCTTTGGTCGCTCTATCATTCTTGGCGTAGAAGCTCTCACCGAAGCCATTGCCCGCAGTCTAGATTTGTCCTTCGACCAGGCTATGGAAATATTGCCTGATGTACCGGTCTTCAACATTACTCCTGCCGATGCTCGTTTGGGTCAAGCAGGGCAAGTGGCCCGCACCATATTTAGTGACATCGGTGATGAGCTGAATAAATCGGTCGAATTTTATCGCTCACAAGTCGGCGATGTCAAAATTGATCAAGTGATTCTGACCGGACCGGGCTGCATGATGCCCAACATCGATGAGTATTTCACAAGTAAGCTTCGCATCAAAACCATTCTCGGCGACCCCATGCGCGACATGCTGGTAGACGAAAGCAGAGTCAGCCCACGCATGCGCCCGATTTTAGCGGCCCTAATTGGCTCATCAATTGAACCGACCTGGAACCCATCAATTACAGTAGACCTTGATTTAAACAAAGAAGGGCGGCTACCACTCGCCCTTGACTTAACCCGCACTCAAAATATTCTGGATGAGCCACCGCCTACCCCTGGCTGGTTCAAGCCTACTCTCATTTATTCCTTCAGTGTCTTACTACTGTCACTGGCTTCGTGGATATACTTTGCCAACTTTGATGTGCCCCAAGCACAAAAAGAAATTGAAGTTACCAATGCTCTCATCACCGACGGCAATCGCAAGCTGGCCGACCTCAAGCGTCTAAGACAAGACAACGAAGTGCTAGAGCGGCGCAAACAGGTTCTCGACAGGCTGGTTGGTGGCGGCAAGCATTGGAGTGGTTACTTGGAGGCCGTGCGCGACAATACCCCCAAAGGGCTGCAAATCAATCAACTATCGCTCAATGACAGCGAACTCAAGCTTGAAGGCGCTGCCTTAGACTTCAGCACAGTTTCAAACTTATCAATCAATTTAGGCTCCTCCAATCTGCTCAGCGACGCCAACATCGAGTACGCCCTGCGTCCAGAGAAAACCCCAGATCGAGTAACTTTCTGCGTGCTATCAAAACTGGCCCAAGACAAAGTCACCGTACCTGGTACTAACATTATTGAAAAGCCAAACACCGCTACGGTAAAACCTAGCTCTCTCATCAGTAGCAAAAATACAATAAGCACCATCGAGGTGAGCCAATGAAAATGACTCCCTTCCAGCGTAATGTCCTTACTTTTGGCCCCCTCACCCTGGGGGCAACCATTCTTTGCGCCATGACTTATCCGGCCTATCTTGACTCAGAACGCGAACATACAGACCTGGCCGCGAAGAAAAAAGAGTATCAAGAAATCACTCAAAAAATGTCCGAGCGAGACCGCCTCGATAACCTTAAGCGCACCCTTGAAGGTGATATCAATTCATTGCGCAACTCAGTGCCCAAGGCACCTTACCTCGACTTGCTCATGCTCGACTTAGAGCGCATGGCTGGCGAAAGCAAAGTCAACATTCTTGCTCTTGAACAACCTGAGAAAGCAAGCGGACCGAGCGAAACCAACGACTTGGAAGAGCTGATGAAGCCAATCAAACCAAACCAATCGAAAGTATTACCTCAGCTAAAACCGTTTGTCGCACCCACCCCAACGGCTAGCAATGCCAAACCAGCAGAAGCACCAAACCCACTAGGCTTAAAGCAAGTAACAAAACGCCTGTTCGTCACTGGCGAGTATCAAGACCTGATTGCTTTCGTTAAGCATCTAGAGACCTACCAGCGCGTTATTTCACTAAAAGATCTATCTGTAGCAATTGCCGCCGGCGACAATACAGCCTCAAAAAATGCCGCAGCAGAACGTGCGCAAAAGCTAAAGCTAACAAAACCGGTAATGTCATTCCTCCTTAACGTCTATTATTTGCCATGAGAATTGACTTATGAGACTAGTTCTAATACTCATATTTGGCTTGATAGCAATCTCGGCAACTTATGCCTGGAGTAATCTTTCTTCTGGTCAAGCCCAGGCTAATAAAATTGAACAAGTAAGCAAAATTGCGGAAGGCAACAAGATTGCTCAATTTAAAACAATAACCACCACGACTACTTCTAGTTCAACTTCTTCTGCTACACACACGACAAAGCCAGCCGCCGCTTCTGGCGCTGCTAGTGGACCAGCAGGAATGGTCGGCCTCACGAATACCACTGGCACGGCTGAAACTCCACCCGCTGTCATCGATGGTCATGCCACTACCCTTGATGCCGCAAGAATTACCGCTCGCTCCAGCGCTGGCAAAGCTGACCCTTTTACCCCTCTTGATCAAGTGATAAAAGAAAACGAGCCGAAAAAAGCAGTGAGCAAAATACCAGCTTTTGCCACTGGCTTATCGGTGCCACCGCCGCCGCCAAGTGTAATCAACCCTTTTGGCAGCCACAATGAAAGCCGCCCAGGGCAACTCAACAGCGGTTTAGATTTAGGCGAATTGCCTATGCCACCAGACAACGCCGGTATCAATCACAAAGTTGAGCTAGTGGGAATTGTCGGAGACAGAGCAATATTTGCCATTAAAGACAGCCTGTTGAGAAGGCGCCACCATTGGCCAAGAACCTTTACTCTTGCAATCGGACAGTCATTTGAAAACCTAAAACTGACAGCTATCAAAGATGAAAGTGCCGTGGTTGAAGAAGACGGCCAAACCTTCAGCAAGCAAATGCCAGTAATAAAATAACCAACAATTGAGGGTCTCATGCAATCGATACAACACGCTATTTCAGAATCAATGAGACTGATCGCAGCAATTGAAGCTGGTACTTTGAGCAAGTCTGAAATAACCAGCCAAGTGTCTCAATTGTTCAGCAATGAAGTTTCAGCTCGTGGCTTCATGGCCGCCTTAGGCACAAGCAATGTAGTACTTTCTGGCGAGGCCAACGAGGGCCTCTTGGACGGCCTGCGCCAGCACCAAGAGGTAGCCTACGACCTTTTAGTCAAGAACATCATCATGTCGGCCAGCGCAGCGGTCAATCATGCCGAAAATGGTAATGCCGAGCAGCAAGCAGAATCTGAACACGTTACAGCGCGCTGCGTGGAAATTGCCAAAGAACTAAAAGACCCGTCGCTTATTGCCAAAGTTGAAGAAGTGCTAGCAGCCATTCACCACTTTGAAGAAGACCCAAAAACCAAGCATGATACCCACGCCATCTGGTTCAACTTCTTCGAGCGCTGGGGCTACGAAGGCCGCCATCTGCAAGCAGCGAAGCCGCACGTAAAGGGCTTGCTGGATAAGTTGAAGGGGCAGTGAAGCAGCATTGCAGTATGAAGTTCCAAGACGATTTGATAAAAGTTGGACTATAGCCTTTACCAAAGTGCCGCTTCAAAAGATTCAGAGTCGGGTCTTGCAGCTTTAACCTCCGGTGGATCATTTAGCACCTACTGGTTTGACCCCGCCGTTGGAAGAGTTATATTCAAAGCTAAACTCAATGTCCAATGTTTTTTCGAGGCTGCCTTCAGGAAACCTCAACGGACCGACGCCCTTGATTGCCTTAAGGGCAGCCTCATTAACCGATTCGAGAGTATGAGGTTCGACAATCTTTATGTCAAAAACCTCTCCTGATCGATTGATTTTGAACAAAGTCATTAGGTTATAGCTTTCAGTCAACTTAGGAGGATGCCATCCTCTTCTAATTCGCATCTGCAAATCTGCCATAAATGGTCCGTAATTGACACCGTCGTCTCCTTTCAATACCTTACCGAAAGATGTCAGAGGAAGCTTTTGTTCTTTCAGATAATTCGCTCGAGCGCTTTGCTCCTCAAGGGCACGCCCCAAGCTGGTTATGCGTTGCTGTAGTGCATCCGGCTTTGCGCCAGCCTTGTAATCGGCTTCTATGCCACTATAAGCATCCAGATAGCTTTTGATACCAACACCGCGTTGACCAGCCGCTTCAATTTTATGCAACAGGCTATCTAGCTTAGTTCTAAAATCACTTTGCTCCACTTGGACTTTAGCATCAGTGGCTTCACCAGCCTCTGCTGGACCGCTGAAACTAAAAATAACTACTAGGCATAAAAGAACAAGCATCAGGTTCCTGAATAACGATGCCAATCAACTTGGCAAGATTGTGAACATGCATTATAGCCTGTGCACAAGCATTATCAAAAATCCCAAACCTCAAGTCGAAGGCACGTCAATCTTTTGATCCTGATTGCACCTTCACAAGTTCTGTTTTCTTAACCTCCGGTTTTTCAATAATCAATTCAGAAGTCGGCTTACTTGTCGGTGGGTTGAATGGAGCAAGTGCAACAGCTTCGCCAGTGGCAATTGACACCTGGATCGCTTCAATAATTCGAATGTCGGCTAGACCTTCAAAACCAGATGGCCTTGGCTCATCACCGCAAAGTACACAACCGCTAAAGTGAATCAGCTCTGGGGCGAACTGGTCTCTCTTTCCAGTTACCAGCGAATGTTCGCGTTTGCCTTCTTTGAGCTCAAAGCCAGTTTCATCGGCATACTCGTACGCTGGGTCAACACGAATGCTTCCCTTGGTGCCCACAACTTCATAGTGAGAAACTTGCTGACAGCCAAAACTACAAACGAACGATGCAATTCTGTCATTGGGGAACTTCATGATTACGGCTACTGATTCGTCAATCTCTTCGAAGCGAAAATCTGTTCCATTAGTAGCCAAAGCCATTAGTTCAATTGGCTCTTCTTGAAAAACATAGCGGGCGGCATTTATGCAGTAGATACCAATGTCGTACAATGGCCCACCACCATGCTCTCTCTGGGTACGAATATTTTCTTCGCGGACTTGCAGAGTAAAAGAAGAATTAAAAAGTTTCGGAATGCCTATCTTGCCCAGCTCAAGAGCCTCAACTGTCTTCATGTTGGTGCGCTCAAAGTGCAAGCGGTAAGCCACCATTAGTTTGACATTATTAGATTTTGCCGCGGCAATCATCTGCTTGCAATCGTCTTTCAACGTAGCCATAGGCTTTTCACAAAGCACATGAATACCAGCATTGGCGGCTGCGATAGCGTACTTTTTGTGCATGTCATTGGGCAAAGCAATGTAGACAGCATCAAATGTATTGCTTCTTAATGCAGTCTCGTACTCTTCATATGAGAAACAGTTTTTGACACCATATCTTTCAGAAAGTTCATGAAGTTTTTCAGGATCACTGCTTATCAGGGCTGTCAATTCGGAATTCTCAGTTGCATGCTCAAAAGCTGGTAATACTGCCACTTGAGCGATGTGACCGAGGCCAACCACTGCATATCGAACTCTAGACGACTTCATTCCTTCACCTCTGTGTTGTTTCCCTCGCTGACTGGACTGAGCGCCAAAGGTTCCCGCAAATTTTCATAACAAGTAAGCCACAAAGTGGCAACCAGGGCGATTGACCAGGAAGAATTGCCGAACCCGACATTAAGGGGCAACTACCTGCTTACTCTTCGGAACATTGCCATCAATGGCAATGGCACGCTTAATTAGCTTTTCATATTCTGCCGAATTGACAGCGCCTTTATAGTCACTGGCAAGGTTACGCAAATCAGAAGCAACTATTGGATGGTCATGCCCCAATTGCTCTTCGTCAATGGCGAGAGCCCGCTTGTGGACAACAATAGCTTTATCGAATTGGCGACGGGTTGCATATACCAAGCCAAGCCCAATCAAGCTCTCGGCTACTTCGGGATCGTTAGGACCAGCAAGTTTCTCTCTGATAGCAAGAGACTTCAAGAACAGGCTTTCACTCTCGTCATACTTACCTTGAGAGTAGCAAGAGGAGGCCAGCTTACTTAGGGTTCTAGCTCGTTCTAACGACTGTAGATTTGGCTCCAAGGCTGCGGAATGCGCGTTCGACTCCCGTTCCCGAGCTTCAATCTCCAGCAGCTTCTCTAACTGAGAATTCACTGAGCTGAATGCTTTACTCACAGCCGATGTCAGTGCCCCTTGAGTAGTGCTTGTGCATGCAATCACAAGAAAAAGCCAGCAAGGTGCGATGTATGCCACCCGAGAACGAAACCACCGGCTCGACTGGAAGAGAAAGATTACTGACGCGAAGAATAGGAACAGAAAGAAGTAGCCGAGGCTGTCAGGGTTTCTAAATACACATGCAACAAGCACAAAAAAGACTGAAAAGAACAATGGATACATCCACACAATCAAAGCGAACCAGATTGGTGGAGCATCAAAAAACTGGAAGGTTTCTTTCGTTTTATTTTCGCAACTAGAAGGTTGATCGTCCATGTATCTATTGTCCCAGAAACAGACATCGCTTTTCAGGAAAAGCCCTATTGATTTTCGCTGCGCCCAGGCGCACAATCTTGCTCCGGCTTCGCGAGGTGGTTGTGGGCAAGCATTATAGACAGGGAGATGTGCTCGTTGAAGCTATAGAAGAGCTTCCGGCTAGCTCCATCGAGCAAGAGCGTGGAGAAAGAATTATTTTAGCCACTAGTGAAACCACCGGGCATGCGCACGCAATAGCCGGCAGTGACGCCCGTGCTTTTCAGGCACAAGGTATGCTCTATATAGAGATACTGGCACAGACCGAGCTTAAACACGACGAGCACGCGCCGGTCAAACTATCACCAGGTATCTACCGCGTGAGGCGACAGCGAGAGTACCTGCCTGAGGGTCCAAGCATTGTTAGGGACTGAGAACCAGATTGAGAAAAGTCGCGTAAACGCAGCACAATTGCGAGACTACTCCAGCGCGCTGATGCAGCGCATTACCAGCGGCGCTAAACGCCCCCGCAAAGAAGTTGAGGCGTCAATTGCCGACGTCTATAAGTGTATAGGCCTAGACGCTCCGACAGTGGTCTGGTGCCGCAGCCCACGCGAAATGAGCGCGTTGATTCGGCTACTGCGCATTCTTATAATTCAGCAACAGCGCAAGCCCGAGGGCGAGGCTCTGAATGCCTTTCTCAAAGCAATGAAAGGGCATCAGAACCAGCCTGAGTTTAAGGAACTGATGTGCAGCTTCACCCAGCAAATTAATTTCAATACAACGCGCCCAACCACCTTCGGTCAAAGCATCCACGGTAAGCTCACGAGCTATCTGATCCGCGACCTCTCAGCGGAGCTGAGCAGCACTTTTGACAGCAGATGCAACATTGATAGCAGACTTCACATCGAGTCGACTTTGCGGGCAAGCCTGCGTCAGCGCTTAGATGCAATCAAAGATTTCATGGTCACTAATGGCTACATGAGAGCATCAAAGACCAAAACAATTGAAACCACACTAAAAAAAATATTGCAGCATTTAACGGAGACAGCTGAGCCGCAAGATAGTAATAGCGATGTGAGCAAGATAGATTTCTTCGAGAGTTGGGGCGCTTGGGACTTCTACTGGATAGCAGCTTATGAGTTTGCGCAGGTGGCACCAGAACTGAACTTCAAAGCTACAAACAGAGAGAGCGAACTGAACAACTGGCTAACAATGCTAGACGGCGCCCTAGCCTACCAACTATTTGAAAACTTCGCCTTTATCTGTGAGCATCCAAAGTTATTTCTAACTGATGAGCGCGGCAACTTACACAACTCTGCCGGACCGGCCTTGTGCTTTGCCGACGGAGACAAGTATTTTGCCTGGCATGGTTGCCTTGTGCCAGACTGGGTTATAGAAAGAAAACGCTTCATCACACCAGCACTTATCGATCGACAAAACAATGTAGAGATGCGTCGAGTTCTAATAGATATATACGGATGGGAGCGCTATCTTAAGAATTCTCGCTTAAAGAAACTGCACCAAGACAAATACGGTGTGCTCTACTGCAAAGATCTTGGCGGCCGATACTGGCAGTCAATCTTTGTTGTGGAAGTGCTCAATGCAACACCCGAGCCTGATGGAAAGAAACGCCGCTATCTCTTGCGAGTTCCACCGAATATGAAAACAGCAAAAGAAGCAGTGGCATGGACATTTGGCATGAGAGAAGAAGACTACAACCCTGATTTTGAATCATAGCCAGCCTCCGTGGCATTAAGTCAAAAACAAAAGCTCATTTCGGTGGAGCGCTTCTAACCGGCGCAAATAGCTCTTCCTCTTCTTGCACCTGGCGAATCACTTTTCCAATCGGAGCAACAGAGCCCGTCATAGTTAAAGTCATAATCTCTTTGTCGATAGCTGCCTGCTGCTGACGAAGCTTCTCACCAATGGGAGTGTGATAAAAAGCGATGATCTCCTTCAAATCCTGCTCGCTGAAATATTTGTCGTAGACGCTGACAGAAGTATTCTCCATAACTTGCGGCAGCTCTTTGTTCTGCATAAAGAGATCACCTGTGCGCTGAGTCATTCGATCAACGCTCTCCTGTGCCTCTTCTACGATTGCTTTCTGCTGCATAGTCGTAAGCTGCGGAATTTTAGGACCATTCGGAGCATTAGGAGCAATCCGCGATACCATTCCAGATACCGCAGCTGGAACGCTACCGGACACCTGCTTAGAAAGTGCCGGAATCTGCGCTCGCACTAGACCCAAAATCTCTCCAAACCCTGCACCGACATTAGGGCTCCGACCAGACAGTTGCAAATATTCCAGAATGAGAGCCCTTTTCGTCGGAGATACGCGGGCGCTGGCAGCAGCTGCTCTGGCTACTGCATCATCGGCTGATAATGATGATGATGATGATGATGATGATGATTGATTCAATAGCTCTGGAGGAATCGGCGGTGGTGGTGGTGGTGGCGGCATCTGCGCACTGGCAGACAATACTCCAAGGTGAAGGACTACCAGCAGCACACAAACATTGATTGAACGCATTTTTCCTCTATGGCATTTTAAAACTACTCGGACGGCTCGGTTTCAGCGGGAAACCTCAAATCACAACTTGATCTACACACATAATGCAATAGAATCAGCTGACGATGAATGCACAAAAATGAACCTGCAACTTCAGCACCAAGATCCAATTCCATATTTGTTTGGACATATCCAGGTAGCTCGCTTCTCTGTACACTCACACTATAACCACCGGGCCTAGGCTCCAAAACTCGACAAATTAGCACTTCACCGGCTCGAAATCTAGAAGGAGGCTCATTACCACTGCCACCAGCTGCTGCACGAGGTGCTCTCACAACTCACCGCCGATTTCTGCAATGCGTAATGGAGTTTTCATCAATCACCACATTTCTGAGCAGACTATCCCGCTGCTTTTACTATATCAGCACTGTCCCCACGGCCAACAATTACCATGGTGGCATAGTTGATAAAGAGCCCATGCTCGACAATTCCAGGTATCTTCTCCAGTTGCCCGGCAAGCTCTGCCGGTTTATCAATTAGTCCGAAATTACAGTCGAGTATGTAGTTACCTTCATCGGTGATGAAGGGCTGGCCGCTTGAGAGCAGCCGCAATTTCCCGTCACCACCAAGGTTCGCTAGCTTGCGCTGCACCAGAGGCGAAGCAAATTGAATCACTTCGATAGGCACACGAAACTTGCCGAGTTTTTCTACGACCTTATGCGAGTCAACAATGACAATAAACTTGGTAGCCGATGATGCAACAATTTTCTCTCTTAGCAGCGCGCCACCACCGCCTTTTATCAAATCGAGATTGCCATTTACTTCATCGGCACCATCAATTGCTAAATCGCAGACCGTATTGTGTTCAAAATCTGTCAGCTCTAGACCTAGCTCACGAGCCAGCTTAGCAGTTGCCTCAGAGGTAGGAATGCCTTTAATTTGCAGACCTTCTCTCACCCTTCGAGCCAGAGCATCCAGCACAAAAGCAACAGTAGAACCAGTGCCTAATCCAAGAACCATATTGTTCTCAACAAACTCAACTGCTTTTTCTGCAGCAATACGCTTTTCGATGTCGACAGTTGATGCTGGCATTTGCTTTCTCGATTTCAAAGGCACAAGCTACTTACTATGAGGCGTACCCAAGTAAGGGAACTCTCTCAAAGTGTCAGTATGCGGCGAAAGACCATCGGGCGGAATGTCACCTTTTGAAAGGAAGGAAAGCCGGGCATTGATGACATCATCTAAGAATGTGCGGCCATTGGGATAACCCGCTGGCTTGCTCGGATCAAAATTCAACATATCAGGAAGAATGCGGCTTTCATTGATAGCAGCAATTGCTTCTTCTCTTGTGTAATTGCCGGTGTGTCCCATCAGATGCACAAACAGCTCTAGCCAGCGTTTGTAATCATTGACCGGCTCACTAGCGTTGTATTCTTCTTTAGTCTCATCTGTATTAAAGAAGCTACTAACAGATGGATGCCCCGCTCTATCCACGTGCTCGAGCTTGCCGTTCTTGCGCACGCTGCAACGGCCCCAAATGCGAATTTCCGGATTAGCCTGTAGCTCACTAGTAGGCAGCTCAATGACGATAGCGAAGACATTGGCTTCAGTATTCAAATCGACGCCAGTCCAAGGTGATTCACCGCCCAAGTGTGGTGCTGTAAAGTTGCGACCACCAGATGTATCAAAAAGATTCTTGATACCTTCATAATCAAAGAAGAAGGCGTCACTGCGACTGCCAGCAAAGAATGTGTAATTTCCAGCCTTAACGATATTGGGCGTAGGGCCGAACGAGACCTCTGCATCGGCAATGATTTTTGTGCCGACAGCTTCCACCGATTGGGCTTCTTCCCCTTTGGCCACATAGACACTGACGGTTTGTTTGCCATCTTTGGGTTCAGAGAAGACATAGCTAAAGGCAATGTCGTTCAACAAGTCGCCATTGTTGTCGATAGCCAAGCGGTAAATGGCGTCAGGATGCAGGGCATCGGCCGAAGGATTGGCATTCAGTATGAGAACAGTTCTGCTTGGGTCAGCGGGAGACTGAAAGGCGTAAAGGTCACAGAGATCGAGTCGCTGATCGCCCAGGGGTGGGCCCAGACTTAGTCCTGTGAAATGGTTCGACATTAAATTCTCCTTGGCAATCATGGGCCGGACAGCCCGTAAATTATGCCTCAAAACCACTGTGAATTAGATGCTCACAAGTTGAAAAATTGATTTACGGGGAAGAATAATAAAAGCAAAGAGGCTCAATATATGACCGACAGAACAGATACGAGCCAGGAAGCGGCTGTCAGCAAATTTAATGCTGCCCCTGAAAGCCTTGAGACCGGAAGCCAAAAGTTTGACGGCCCAGACGGCCTGCACCAGGAATTTCATGCCCTTTCTCAAGTCGGGGCAAGTCAAGGCGACCTCGCCACCAAGGGCAAGAGTCAAGCACTTGACACTCCCTCTCTACCACCCCTGTCCATTGACGGCCCAGAGGCAAAGACTGCTCCAGAGTCCACCCCTGAATCAAGCCCTGAAGCACCCCCTGAAACAACCGACCAAACCGTGGGCTCTACCGAGTCTTTCACTCTCGAAACTAAATCGCCCGGTCAGTACAGCATTCGTGGGCAAGAGCGCTACCTCGATACAGAAGCATCAAAGCTTACAAGCGTAAATATGGAAGCTGACGGCAAACCCGCAGAAACCGCTGCAGCCGAAGCCGTGGCATCAAGCACAGTTCCTGAAGACCTCAAAGCAATCGTTGGGCCAGAGAGAGAACAAGAATTTCGCCAGGCATTCGAGCTGATGGACCGCTTCGATAAGAGCGTTAACGAATCGGTGCTCCAGCCTGGCATTAAGAAGTTCACCGAAATGCTCGACCAAGCCGAACGCGACATGCCGAAAGAGAAGCTCGATGCCCTGGAAGCCGAGCGCAAGAAGTATGGCTTAGAGCTTGAAGCTTACAACGAAGCCAACCAGGAACCGCCGCCCGATAGTCCGCCGACTATGCAGAATCTGCTCTATCATGCGCCGCCGGAGCGGGGCAAAGAAATGAAAGAATTTGACCGCATAGTGCAAAACATTACTGCTGCCGTTGGCAAAGAAATGGCCGAAAACATGCAGGCCGTTGGTGCTAAATTCAACAATGATAGCGGGGCATTAAATTCCGCCGATGATCTAGTGCAAGAGTATTACCCTGTCTCTTATACACATCT
>CAJXZK010000116.1 GCA_913063055.1 uncultured bacterium | reverse complement strand
CTATAATGCTAGTACAACCTACCACAATAGCCCAGGCACAAGCCGCTGGTTCTCCCTATTTCTGGGATAATGGCAAGAAGAAACTTGCCGGTGAGCAAAGTCAAGAAACAAATTACGAAAGTAAAGTCTTTGGTCGGCTTGCACACAAATAGAACAATCAAAACTGCGAATATCAAGGCCATAAATTTCTCCAAAATGGAAAGGGCAGAAAGCGCTATGACGTGCGCTTTCTGCGAAATTGAAAGCAACATAACCTCGAGGGTTAGTTGTCCACCTACTCAGGTTTTAGCAGTGCAAGCTGCTCACCTAAGATCATAAAACTTCTGCGGCCCATCAACTGAGGAAGCAAAAGACGATAGCATCCCAGCTGCCTGCCTGTAGTCTTCAATAGACAGCTGCAGACTAGCTGCGGACTCATCAGTTAAGGCTGGCTCCCCCATCTCACCGGCTTCATGCCAGTCATAATATTGACAATGGGCATGAATCATAGCTGTTGCCTTAGAGACAACTTCTAGCATCATAGATACTCCGTTGAAAAATATCACCTCATCTGCTTCAGTCATGAAGGCATGGCGACTATTCGGCAGCCAGAGCAATGTGCGGTTTGCTGGGCAGTTGCTATACAGCGTCAGTGCATGTCTCCAATTAATTTTGCGGTCCAGGTGACCATGAATTATCAGAACAGGCACAACCACTGATTGGAGCTTTTTGCCAGTATCCATGAGGGGCAGCAGAATCGACGGATAAATCCGCAACCAAACACACAGTTCCTGACTGATGCGAGCCAAACTAGAGAAAGAGCTCTTGAGAATTAGTGCCCCAGCGGAACGGTTGCTCAACAGGCGGGCTGAAATTGCTCCTCCTAGAGACTCTCCGTATAAGACAATCTCCTCCGACTTTTTGTTGAAGCGCTCAACGACAAAATCAAAAGCATCGTGCGAGTCGTCAATTGCATTCTTCAAGGTGGGCTGGCCCTGGCTTTTACCAAATCCGGAATACTCATAAATGAATAAAGGGACACCGGTTCTCAGCAATAGAGCCAGTATTGAAGCTCGCTTCTCAATATCACCATCGTTCCCCATCGAGTAAAGAACAAAAGAAGGTGACTGTGATTTCTCCGGATCACCGGCGAAATAGAAACCACGCAAACGCTTGCCTTTTCCATTTAAGAAATAGACTTCTTCACCGCCAAGGGCATGCAGATTTTGCTTGTCCTCTGGTGAGCCGCAGTTTTTGTCTGGTCGTAGTAAGAACCTCATATATAGGCCAGGAGCCAGTCTTGGTGAAAGGAGGAGCCATGCCACGGCAAATACAAGCACTATTGTTTCCATTGTCTTCTCTTTGAATTTGGTTGAAATGAAGCCATTCTTGGCGCTGGGGCATCATGCCAGTTGACCTAATGTAACTTCAGACGCTTGGCAGAAATAACAAGACAGGCGACGTAGATTCGGCTATCGCACTCATTTCATCTGTTCGATGCTTGAAGTAAGCATCGCTGCACTTAGTGCTGCAGACAAAACGACCAGAGTCTGGACTTGTTGCCTGAAAGCCCGCTGGACCACCAAGCTCAATAAACATACTGATGTCTCTATGACAAATTACGCAGGTGTTGCACATATTTATTCTCCTCAAGGAAACAAGATTATTGAGCGCAGTTGCTCTCTGAAATTTAGACGGAAAATCTCTCCACTGACTCAATTCACGCTAGGGCCAACCACAAACAAAGCCATTCTCGGAACAACAGAGTTGTCGAAGAGAAAGTTGCATGTCAGCCGCCGTGGCAAATATTTGTAGTTAGGTAGTCCTAAACAAAAAAAGTAAAAGAGAGATAACTAGTACTATCAGAGTCTTTCCTTAGGGTGCAATCAAGACAGAAGCACAACAAGATGGTAGAAAGCTGGTCAACTGCAGCGCCAGAAACCCTCAGAACGCTTTACTGAGGCTATTTTGGGGCAACCTAATTACTAGACCGCAGTGGTACCACTAGCGCGGCAGCACCGCCCGCAGTGGTACAACTACGAGAAAATGACATTAGCAGAGACTAATGACAGTCCAAGAGCGAAAGCCTCAATAGTACTGCTTTTCGAACCAGCGCAAAAATAAACCTCACACTGTCTCATCAAAAGCATTAAAACCGTCATAGTCGTCAAAGCAGCGCTACTGACTGACATACAAAGGAGATGACCCGTTAGAAACGCCTATGACTCAGGTGATCCTAAACAACTTTTGGCCTTTTGAATATCTAGCTGAGCTTGCGCATTCTTGCCCAGCTTTTGATAAACACGGCTTCTCGCCATGTAATTAGTCTGCGAATCATCGCGCAAACTAATTGCTTCATTGTAGTTCTGCAAACTGCTCTGGTAGTTACCAAGCTCAAAGTAAGCATCACCCAAGCTTTTGAAGGCCTCATCGTCCATAGAATTAGCTTTGGCAATTATATTAAAATCAGCGATTGCTTCTTTGAATCGTTTGAGCTTCATCAATAGCTCGCCTCTGTTGCGCTTAAGCTTGAAGTCTCTGGGTGCAATAACAATGGCATGATTCAAATCTTCGAGGGCTTTCTTGCAATCGCCTTTTTGAACATAGGCATTGGCCCGTCGGCGATAGCCATTGATTTCATGGGGATTTAGTTTAATAAAAGCACTAAGATCTTCTATCGCTTTGTCGACCTGCCCGGTTTCTTCATAGGCTATCGCACGATAATTGTAGTAAGTATATTCAGATGGAGCCAACTCGATTGCCTTAGTTAAGCTGACAATTGCTTCCTTTGACTTTTTTTCACCGAATAGCCAAACCCCTTTGTTGAAGTGAGCCACTGCGAGTTTCGGATCTAACTGAATCGCTTTGTCTAAATCAGCTAGGCCTTTTTTCGTCAAATCTTTGTCTTGACCAAAGCAAGTAAAAACCAGCATGTAATAGCCTCTTGCCCTAAGGGCATAGGCTTCGGCCATTTTCGGATTGATAGCAAGAGCTGCATTAGCCTCCCGAATTACCTTGTTGGGCTCTTTGCTGTTTTCATACTCTTGGCCACGCAAAACGTATGCTTTAGCTAAACGAGGATTAGAAGCAATAAGTGCCGTCAGCGACTTAATCGCTGCCGGATGATTATTGGAACGAGAAAGGGCCTCTGCTTCTCCCAAACGGGCATCTAAACAAGCAGGATTAGCTTGAACTACGGCCTTGAACTTAGCAGCCGCTTCTTTGTAGTTCTTGGCGGCAAAACTTTGCTTGGCTGGCAAGCACTGATTGCAAGCGATAACAGGGAGGGAGGCAGACGACAAAAACAACCCAAAGGAAAAGGTCAAAACTTTCGCACTGGAGACGGTCATTTCACTCTGCCTTAAATTGCCAAGTCTATTGATCAGATACCTGCCTGTAAAAGACCGATTTCAAACCTGTCAAAAAACTTCTGTGCAATAAGACAATATCTGGTTGCAAGCTAAAGTTCAAACTGCGCTTTACAAGAAAACTCTAGAGCCAAAATTCAATTGGATTTAACCGTCCAGTCAATTCGGTGCCATAAGCACTGGCGGTATCACGCTTAAGAACAATAGATGAAACCTCTTTACCAGAGCTGGCACCAGTTCGAACATTGGTGATATAGGTATTCAACAAGTCATCGAGAGCATTGGTACCAGCAGGTGGTTTGTCGAACGGTCCAATTTTTACCCAGTGATGATTTTTTGTAGTGAAGAGATTGACCCCTTCATTGTTGACGGACACCCCTTCCACTGGCCAACCTCGAGTGAAGCCAAGATGCTTCGCTTCTAACGGTTTTGCACCATTGGCATATTGCCAACCTGGTCGAGCACCTAGTTCGATATTTGCCATAAGCTTTTCGTCTGGCTTCAAGGTTTTAGCTACATCATCAGCCAGCCCCTTAGAACCACTGACAGCATCTTTAACTGCAGCACCAGTGAGTTGGCCAACTTTAGATTCGACACCATCAACAACTAATTTCATTGGCTTAACTAAGTCATCAGCAAAGCCCAGGGCTTCTCTACCGAGAACTCGCGAGGAGCGCAAGCCACTTTTAGCAGCAGACTCGCCAACAAAAGCAAGCTCGGGCAAAACACGGCCCTTGGAAGCAATCAATAGTGTAGTAGCTGCAAGTGCGGCCACAGCAGTGTATTCAAATGCTTGGGTTGAAAGTTTAGTGGCTGCCTCGTACTGGTTCTCATCAGAGAGCGCCTTCGAAAGAATGCGGTTTTCAAAGATAGGCATTGCTAATTGCTCCTCGCTAGTGGGTCAACAATAACGAAAAGGAAAGCAAAGCGAAACCCGGTATTTACGCAGGTTTTGGGGCATTTCTGTGGCGGACTTGTGTTCAAACTGTGGCAGTCTAGAAACCAATCACACAATTGTTACCAAGCGTAGTACAACACAGCTCTTTTTTTTAGTTAGCGCTGCTCGCAGAGTCCTTTCCGCAAGCAGCTAAATTGTTTTCTTTAGCGTTCCTAGCCTAGAGTTAAAGCAGTGGTGCCAATTGGGCCAAAAGACCTCGCTGAAATTGATCGACTTCAGATGCCGAGCGTGGACCGTCCCAATGGCCGAGAGCGCAAATCAAATTGGCAACTTTCGGTGCCGATTGCAGACATTGCTGCTGATTGACAAAGCCCAGACGAATACGCCGGGATAATATGTCATCTAAAGTGGTTGCCATTTCACTGTCGAGACAATAGGGCACCTCCGCTAATATCGCTGGAAAGTCTTGGTTGATGAGCTCTGCCAGTTCGTGATTTTGCTCAACTAGCTCGAGAATCGCCAGAGCATCTTTGCCATAGGTAGCCAATAAATGCTGAACAGTTGTTGGCTCTAGCCCTAGCGCTCGCGCCTCTGCTGCAATCGAATCGGCTGTAGCAAGGAAATCAGCATGATCAATCCAACCACCCAACATCAGGTGACTGGTATTACTCTTGGGCAAAGCAATATATGATTGATCCCGCTCAATGAGCTGAGATAAGGCCATATCAACCACATGACTGGAGAGCATTCGATAATTGGTCAATTTCCCGCCAATCAAACCGATAATTCCGCTTGGACCTTCGAACAACAAATGCTCGCGCGAAATATTTGAGGTTTGACCTGGTTGACCATAGTCATTCTGCTCACCCACTAGCGGCCTCAGACCAGCCCACGTCGCTACCACGTCGCTCCGAGTCAACGGCTCAACCACTCCGTTGTTGCCGATATTATTGCGATATGAATTGAGCACCGCGAGCAGATAGTCGATCTCTTCAGTAGTTGCCACAGGGTTGTCTAAAGGGCCGTCGTAACTAGTATCGGTTGTGCCGACCATCAAGGAGTTTTGCCAAGGCACAACAAAAACATAGCGCCCATCTGCTGTAGGTAGAAACAACGCCGTCGTCGTCTCAAAGCTCGACAATGGCAAGACGATGTGGGTGCCTTTGGCCGGTTTAACCCGCTGCCTCCAAGTCGGGTCTACCTGACTCAACAACTGATCGGACCATACGCCGGTGGCATTTACACAAGAACGACAACGAATAACAGTTTCGTCGCCAGTGAGCGCATCTCTACAAAGAACGGCCTCTACTCGGGCATTCCCGTCCGTGGTTTGAAAGCCAGTAGCTTCCAAATAATTGATTGCAATGGCACCAAAAGAACAGGCCGATTTGATCACTTCCATTACTACGCGACTATCGTCAGTGATGCAATCATGAAAACGCAGACCACCATAAATGCGCGAGATGTCTAGCGAGGGTGCTGCCCTGAGCGTATCTCCTCGACTCAGACGCTGATGCCTGCGCACACCACGAGCGTGGACAGAAAGTAAGTCATAGATAGTTAATCCGAGACTAGCTTTCAAACCAAATACTTTCTTATCGTTACTGACAGGCAAAATGAACGAAAAATCTTTGATCATATGCGGTGCAAGCTGCTCAAGCAGACCGCGCTCATGACAGAGCTCTCTAGTGAGCCTGAATTGAAATTGCTCTAAATATCTCAAACCGCCATGAATTAACTTTGTGGTGCGGCTAGAAGTGCCCGAAGCAAAATCGCCTTTCTCTAACAGCAAAACAGACAAACCGCGACTGGCAGCATTTTGAGCAACACCGGCGCCGACAATACCTCCGCCGACGACAACTAGATCAAATTCCTGCTCTGCGGCTATTTTGAGACTGTCGACTCTGCTCTTCATTTTGTTACCGGTTCTTTAGACTCAGCAACAGCGGCTGGCGGTGCAGCAGCCAAAACCACTACAGCTGTCTCTGCAGTTTTAGCCTCGATGACCTCTGCTTTTCCCCATCCAATCAGGTCATTCATAGTTGCCACGTTCTTCGCGATTGCTGCTGCTGACTTTTGCAGAGCAGCCAACTCAGAGCTTTCTAACGGCAATTCGACTATGCGCTCCACACCGTTGCGACCAAGCACAACAGGTAAACCAACATAGACATTGTTTAGGCCATATTGACCAGTGGCCAAAACTGAGCATGGCAACAAACGCTTCTGATCTTGCAGAATTGTTTCTACCATTTGAGCAACAGAAGCACCGGGGGCGTAGTAGGCACTGCCAGACTTCAAATAGCTGACTATCTCAGCCCCGCCATCTCTAGTGCGCACAGCTAGCTCTTGCAGACGAGCTTCAGCAATTAACTCTAAGGCGGGAATTCCATTGACTGAGGAGTGACGCAATAATGGCACCATAAGGTCGCCGTGACCTCCCAGAACCATCGCTTTAACATCTACCGGACTAATTCCCAGTTCGGCGGCAATAAAGGTCTGAAAACGACCGCTATCGAGTACACCGGCCATGCCAATTACTCGATGGCTCGGTAAGCCAGTAACCTGTTGGGTAAGCTGGGTCATCACATCAAGCGGGTTGGTGACAACAATAAAAATGGCGTTCGGTGAAAATTTCACCGCTTGCGCAGCAGCACTGCTGACAATCCCGGCATTGATTTTTAGCAATTCGTCGCGGCTCATTCCCTCTTTGCGGGGAATACCAGCGGTTATGACGACCACATCTGAATTGGCGGTGGCTTCATAACCACTAGCGCCAGAAAGGTGTGAACAGTGAGAGGTAATCGGCCCGGTCTGAAGCAAATCTAATGCTTTACCCATAGCAGCACCTTCGTTAATGTCGATCAATACAACATCGGCCAAATTTTTCATGGCGATGTATTGACCAGCGGTAGCGCCGACGAAGCCGGCTCCAATAATTGTGACTTTGGACATAATTGTTCCTTGGTTGAGGCTGTTCCACTGGCAACCTAAATAACGCAGGCTGCAGGTACTGAGCGGTTGATGATTGGTTAGTTCAATGGTTGGTTGAACGATTATTTGAATGTTTTGTTCTGTCTAAGTGAAAAACTATCAGGCAAAACGGTAGGGGACGGAATATAAGAAGCTCAGCCTAGCCTCTAAGAGCAAACAACTTCAAGGCCAGGGTAGCGAAAAATCGAATTCACTGATAACGCTAGCTAAAAGTGACTCAACAAAGGGAAGTGAAAGCGTCCAGGCCGACCAGCAGCGCGTCTTGAGTCTGTTTTGCTGGCTGTGCTAGGACAAGTTATCTTTCTTCACCAACTTTTCACCGAGCATTCTTTCAACAAACAAAAAATTCTCGCTTTCCCCACTCCCATTGCGGCCGCTCTAACGCTTCCTGGCATTGCTTGAAGGCAATGAGGACTCGTTCTCAGCTGCCATTTTTGAGACGGGTCCTTCCACCTACAAACTATGGAGAACTCTCATGAGCACTTCAAACGAAAACAATGCAACCATCCAAACTATTACCAATAGCCCTTCCTTTCCTGCTGGTTTAGAGGGCGTCTATGCCTGCTACACAACCTTGAGTGAAGTAATGGGCACCGAGGGCAAACTAATTTTCAATGGCTTCAATGCAGTTGAACTGGCTGAAACAAAAACCTTTGAAGAAGTCTGGTTTGTCTTGCGAGAAGGTCGCCTGCCCAGCTGTTGCGAGCTATCTGACTTTCGCTTCAAAATTGAAGAGCTTGGTCACCTAACCAGCGACGAAGTCAAATTGGTACGCAAACTACGTGGTGGCGAGCCAATGTCAGCATTCCGCAGCAGCCTCTCAGCCATTGCCAACGGCCGCAATTTCAAGTCTTGGTTGAAACGCGACCAGGCAGAAATAAGCGAAGAAATCATCACTCTATGCGCTCTAACTCCGGCAATTATGGAAGTTCTGCATACTGGCCGCAAGCCAAAATATAAATTTGGCAACCGTGGATACGCCGACAGATACCTCTGGGGCATCACCGGTGAACGTCCTACTGAAGCTAATTTACGTGCCCTAGAAACCTACTTGATCTTGACCATGGACCACGGCTTAAACGCTTCAACATTTAGCGCCCGTGTTACTGTTTCAACCGGTGCCGACATTGGCGCTGCCCTAACAGCCGCCATTGGCACTTTATCTGGCCCACTGCATGGCGGTGCACCAGGACCGGTCTTAGACATGTTTGACAGCATTGGTGATTGTGCCAATGTCGATCACTGGGTAAGCGAAAAGATGGCAGCAGGGCATCTATTTATGGGCTTTGGTCACCGCATTTATCGCACCGATGATCCGCGCTCCTTGACCTTAAAACGGGTAGCAGAAAGACAAGCTGGACCGCGTATCGACCTGGCAAAAGCAACTGAGGCCGCAATTCTAAAAGCTCTAGCTGAAAAGCAAGAAGCTAAAGCCATTGCTGAAAACAAACCAGTACGCACCCTGCGCGTTAATGTAGAGTTCTGGACAGCAGTAGTGCTAGAACACGTTGGCATTCCTCGCACGCTCTACAGTTCGACCTTCTGCGCCAGTCGTATGATTGGCTGGGGCGAGCACATCAGAGAGCAAACTAGCAATAACAAGCTGTACCGCCCGCTCTCTTATTACACTGGTAAAAAACCTGTGTAGATTTCTCTTTCATTGTCTGGCAGAAATCGCTGCAGTGGAGACATCTATGTTCCTTTACCTGATTGCAGTGCTACAGACCCTAGGGAAGTCTGTAGGAAATTGCTGCAATGATACCTTTCGCTCATTTAGAGAGCGAAATTTTCGCATCTTTACCGTAGGCATGTTTATTTCCAGCATAGGCGGCTGGATGCAAGGCCTGGCGCTAAGCTGGCTTGTTTATCGCTTAACCGGCTCAGCTGCCGCCCTTGGAATAGTAATATTTGCCGGCAACTTGCCCTTGCTCTTTCTGTTGTTCATCGGAGGCATAGCCGCTGATCGATACGATAAACGCAAAATACTTTTAGCCTGTAATACCGTCGCCATGCTGCAAGCTATCTCGCTTGGCTATCTGCAATTTACCAATGAAGGCAGCCTTGGCTTGATTGTCGCACTCTCAATCATTCTTGGCTGCACCATTGCCTTTGAGGTACCAGCCAGGCAATCGCTAGTGCCTACTCTTATTAAAGATCAAGAGCACCTTGCCAATGCCATCGGCCTGTCCTCTGCAAGTTTTCATGTATCCCGCATGATTGGGCCAGCTCTTGGCGGGGCCATCATAGCGACCTACGGAGAGCAGCTCTGCTTTGCCCTCAATGCCCTGAGCTTTGTTGCAGCGTTAATCAGCCTTTGCGCTCTGCGCCTGCCCCAGAACTCAAAAAGAAAAGCGCGAGAAAACGGGAGCGAAAAAGGCATTGCAAAAGCGGAGGCAAAAGCACAATTTTATGCCATTCTCAAAAGACCAGGAGTTTACACACTGCTATTTCTAGCGGCCTTCGTCACTACCTGCGGCTTGCAATACACAGTGCTGATGCCAATTATTGCATCGGAGCTACTACACGGACAATCAGTGGCTTATGGCTTCCTCACTACGGCAGCAGGCGTAGGAGCACTAGTCGGATCACTTTCGATAGCCTACAGCGGCAACAAAAAAGGGCGACGACGACGAATCGGACAAGCCACCGTCATCCTCGCATTAGCACTGGTGCCTCTGGCATTTTCTCAATCAATGGCAATCTCAATGGCGGCCATTGTTGTGGCTGGGATCTGCCTTTCCATCCATTGGAACGGTGGAAACTCGTTAATGCAGCAAGGCGTAGAACCTTCAGCAAGGGGCAAACTGATGGGTGTGTATACCACATTCACCCTAGGCCTAGCCCCATTTACAGCTCTTCTCGCGGGCTGGACAGCCGAGCAGTACGGCGTCACCATGGCTCTAGTTACTAGTGCGGCCGGAATGTTATGTGGTGCTCTGCTCTACCTAATTCAGGTGCGGCGACTGAACGACCTTTGCTAATAATTTTCTAGCTAGAAAGCCAGCTCAGGCTGGCCTTCTAGCTACTCAATAATGGTGTTGAAAAAAAAATTCCTCCTACTACTGCGCAATATAGTTAAACTGTGGCATTTTTTTAGATGAAAGGACTAAGTCTCTTACTAGTCCGGAGCTAGTCCAGAGCTAGTACAGAGCCCGTACAGAGAAGGAAGAGAAAGCTTGCCGCTACTCATCCTCCTTCTCTAATGTCACTACAAATAATCAAAAGAAAGTACTACGCTAGCGACGACTCAGTTAGACGGCAACTAGGTTTCCAGTTGAACTAAGATCACGAGGAGCGAGCTGATCAACAATCTGATGACGAACTATCGCAGTCAGCTCCTCTGGGCTAACCTTTGCACTTGAGTCAAGCCAAATAGGCGCACCAGCTGTCACAGTGACACCTTGGCGCCAATTGAATTTCATCGAACCGTAAGGTCCTTTTGCCGATTCAGAATGATAGCCATTAAAAGAAAGATGAATCGGCACAATACCAACTCGCTCTTGCTTCGGCAACTTTGCGGCCGCACCAAGGGCAATAATCGCCGATCCCAGCTTGTACTCGCCATTGATACCAATTCTTCCTTCAGGAAAAATCACCAATGAATCACCACTAAGCAGCACGTTTATAGCCGGCTCAATCACGGTCTTGCCCTTAGAGCGATCAACAGCAAAAGAGCCGCAGGCACCCATAAAGACAGCCCTGAGACCGCCGAGGCCAGTCATTTCTTCAATGGCAGTCATATAACGGGGGTAGCATTTTAGTAACGAGTAGATAAGAATGGGGTCAAACATGCTGACGTGATTAGAGCAAAAAACTAGACGACCACCACTATCTAAATGCTCCCTACCGACAACTTTTACGCGACCAACCTGAATAAAGATCCAGAGCTTAGCCAACCACTTGCCGACAAACTGTAGCGGCAGGAAGGCAACTGGTAGAAATCCACTGGTAAGACAGCGTTGCGCGTACTGCCAAACAAATTTCCGCTCGATTGCAGCAATAAACCGAGCAATAGGACCATCTCTAAGCCCTAGTGTAAAAAAATAGATTTTCATTTTAAGCCTCCCTGCGCTAGACCAAGGTTTTTGAGATCAGCGCAAAACAACGACCACGCAGCGAGGCTTCAACAGCCGCCGACGTGGTCGATTACGGGTTAACAGAATGAGTTGAGCGAGATCTAGTCAGCTCAACTCACGGTTCAATTTAAGTAACAGCTACGACTTGGATGCTCTAAACCGAGCCAAGACTGGCAACGAGAAATAGAAAAGCGCACAAAAGGCAGCGACCATGAATGGCACAGCCCAAAAGCTACCCACCATGGCCAGCAAGTCGTTGTAGAGGGCCAGAAAGAACAGGCCGATAAAGAACACGACAGTAGCGCCTACCAAGTATGCGCTCACAGCAGCCGAAAGTGGACGTCCTCGATATTTCTCTAGAGCCAAAAGGACAAGCTGGCCGCCGTCTAATATTGGCAGGGGCAAAAGGTTGAGAACAGCAAGAGCAATGCTTAGCATCGCGGCAAAGGAAACACTTGCCACCAAGCCACTATTCACCTGCTTTCCACCTTCGCTGACGATGCCAACGACACTACTGACATGGCTGAGGTTTTCGCCTTGAAACAACTGGCCATACATTGCTAGAGTTTGCTCAGTCAGACTTGCAGTTTGGGAGAAAGCCTCAACAACCGCTCCGCCAGTGCTAACCTCTTTGAATACTTGCTCAGTATGCACCCCCAAGACTACGCCTATTTTGCCATCCGAGTTAGGAACGAGAGTGACCGTCTTGGTCTGGCCCAAGTGATTAACCAGCAAATTTACGGTCTGCAATTTGCGTTCGTCCATAAGGCGCACAACTTGCTCTGGCTTCTCGATTTCTACGCCATCAACAGCCAAAATTATGTCGCCTTTCTCCAGGCCAGCCGTCGCAGCAGTGGAAACATTGCTAGAGAGGTCTGCGAGATAGACATCTTTAACAGCAATATCAGGTACGCCCTTCATAACAAAAAGCAAGAAGAAGAGCACAACTGGAACCAGCAGATTCATTGCCGGCCCCGCAGCTAAAGTAGCGGCACGCCCAGCAAATGAGGCGCGCGCAAACGACTGATCATCGGGTTTGATAAAACCACCCACAGGAAAAGGTCGGAGCTGAAACTCAGTGCCAAAAGCCCGCCCCATTACTTTTACCTGACTGGCACTACCTAAACCAACCGAAAAAATCGGTACAGCGATACCTGAAATACGAGCAAGTATCCAGTGCCCGAACTCATGCAATGTGATCAAGGCACTTAGTATTAGTAGGGTCGAGACCAAACCAAATATCTTGGCCGAGATAATTGACGCCAGTAACACAACAGCAACTATCGTCACTGCAGTTGGAGGACGCTTCTCCCAATAAACACCTAAATTATTCATGACTGGCTCCGCTAACAACTTCGATTGCATTGACCCGGCTCCATAGCTTTATGTAGCCGTACCAGAGAGAGACATAGAGCAGCAGCATCAAAGCGAAAACAAATAGCGTTTTTGACTGAGCCATTGTGTCCCAAAGTCCATGCACAAAAATTGAACTAGCCAAACCAGTGCCAAGCACAACATAACGATGTGGCGGTAGTAAGAATCTAGAGATGCCAAAAGCGGCCCCCCAGATAGCGCCGTACAGAGCATGAATTGGCACTCGAATAAAAGTACCAAGCAGAAAAGCCTGGAACCCACCTTGAGCGTCTACCAAGAACAGGTTGTGGAAAAAGTTCTCGTAGACTGCAAAACCCAACGCAGCAGCACAGCCCAGCACGATACCATCGGCAGGCCGAACGACAGAGCGAGGTGCTAAATACTTAACCACGATAAGAACAGCCGAGAACTTCAAGAGTTCTTCAACAACCCCAGCGCGCAAAACAAAATAGGTGAGCAAGTCACCACCAGCCAAAGCACCAAAGAAATCATTCAATGCCTCGCCAAAAAAGACAAATACCGGCGCCACCAAAACAGCAACACTCATACAAAGCGCGATTGTCATCAACTGCGAACGACTGTATTCAGCAGCGCCGTCTGATTGAGCGAAGCCTGACAGAGTATTTGTCCTGCTCAAGCGCAACAATACCCACTGCCAGGCAAGGGGCACAATGACAGCAAGCAGGCCAAGAAAAAAGCCAATCTTGAAAAGGTTGACAGCGACTAATATCAGCGCTCCGCCAAATACGACGTAACGCGCTTCTAAGCTAGAAGCAGAAAAATTGAGGTTCATAAAATTCTCCTCTTGCCCCTGGGGGCAAGAATAAACATGTTTCAAACACTGCCAGCAATTAGCTAGCAGACAATTGCCAACGCCCTTCACCCAACAAAGTCAGAGACTGTTGATGGAAAGCGTCTAACGAGGGACGATGGCCAACCGAAACGTATGTAGCACCACTGGCTTGCAGAGTGCGATAGAGCAATTCCTCATCAGCCAATCCAAGAGCACTTGTAGCTTCATCGAGGAAAACATACTTCGGCTTAGCCAGCAAAAAGCGAGCAAAAGCCAAACGCTGCTGCTCACCAGGTGACAGTTCACTACTCCAAGGTCGAACGACCGCTTGTCCGCCTAGCTCTCCATCAGACTGGCCTTCACCAGGAAAGCCATCAAGACCACCAGGATAGCGAGTAGCGAGGAATCCAACATTGGCCTGGGTAAGAGCGGCAATCAAATCATCGTCAGAAAGATCGCTGCGCACGTGAGGATAGAGCAGCTGGTCGCGTAAGCTACCCAAACTCATGTAGGGAGCCTGAGAAAGGAACATGACCGAACCCATTACCGAGCCTAGCTGAGGCCGAGTGATTGTACCCGCACCAGCACGCCAGAGACCAGCCATTGCGCGCAAAATCGAGCTTTTGCCAATACCACTTGGTCCTTTGATAATAATGCCAGTGCCGCCTGGTACCTCTAACGACAGATTTTCTACTAACAACCGCTTGTAGTCAGGAGTTCTCACCGTCACCGAATCAAGGGCGATTTTATCAGCAAAAGTGGTGACGATAGCCGTATGACCCGCGCTGTCAGCCAAGTCTTTAGAATTTACAGCATCCAAGAGACCAGTAACACGCTTGACGTTAGCAGCAAACGTACTGATAGTGCCAATTTGCGAGACGAACAGCGAAAGAGCGGCCAGCACCTGTCCAAAGGCCATGTTGGCCTGGGTAAAAGCACCAATCTGCAAATCACCGCGCAAATAGACAGGTAAAATCACAGCGAAAGGAACTATCGCCACAAAGTAGTCAAACCAGGTGGTAAACAGACTGACTTGGCGCTGATAGCCAATCAAACTCATGTTGTTTTTAATGGCAGCATGAAAGCGCTTTAAAAGCTGCTTCCACTCAGCCTGTTCACCCTGGTAAAAAGCAATGGGCTCAACGTTGTTGCGCACATTGATCAAACCAAAGCGATAGTCAGCTTCTAAGCGGGTTTGATTGTATTTTAGGCTAATCAACTTGACCGACAACCAGATCGAAATCAAGCTACCAAAAGTAGCGTATAAAATCGAAATTGCAGTCAGTGAAACAGACAAGCCCCAGAGAATCTGAGTGAAGAAAAAGAGGGTAACAATGGCATCAAGCAGAGATAAAACCAGAGTAACTGCCCCGGTAACAAAGCCGTCAACGTCGTTGGCGATACGTTCGTCCGGGTTCTCTACCAGTGAAGAACTAGCAATGCGGTAATAATTGCGGTTGCTGAAGTACTGTTTGAGAATGTCCTCAGTCAACCACTGCCGCCAAACAATGCCGAGCAAACTGCGCAGCCAAGCATAAAAAACCACTACTGGAGCGGCAAAGATAAAAATCTTAGCCAAAATCCAAAGATTACTCCAGGCAACATTGGCCAAACTGCCGTCTTTAGCCGCATCAGGTAGAGCGTTTTGAAAATTACCATAGGCTCCATTGATCATGGCATTCATTTTGCTCACGCCAATCAAAAAGGCAACAAGCAAAACCACTAGCGTCCACGCCTTTACACGGGTTTGAACGGCAAACTTAAAACCAATCAGGGGAATAGTGACCTCTGATTTTTCGCGAGAGTAGAAGAATGGCTTGGCCAGCGCTAATACACTGAGCCAAAGAGACGAGCTAAAAATGCTCGTTTTGTTTTCGGTTTCCATAGGGTGCTTCCAATTTGTGACTAGAACTAAACTGTTCTAGGGTTCATTGATGAAAGGGAACTTCGGCGACCAAAAACGTCGCCGAAATAACCAAGCTCTGATTTGACTAGCAGACTTATCTATCCAAATCGATCTCTACCTCAGCACCGTTTTCATCAGTGCCAGTGGCAACCACTTCAAAATCATCACCTTGCTTAGACTGACTCAATGTCAATTTCAGATTGCCATCAACGACTTCGATTTCAACGACGAACACAGGTAAACGATCGCCAACTTCAAGGCTGTCGAGTACCGAGTCTCTCTCATAGCGAGTTTCACCATTCATACGCATAGCGTGCAACAGACCCGAAACATGCCAACCAGAAAGCTCCATGAAGACCCCGTATTCTTTCTTGCTAGTAATAACGCCGATGATTTCTTCATTCAAGGGGATGTACTGCATGACCTGGGCATTGTGCACAGTCTTTTCACTAAGAGACAGTCTTGTCAGCCGGCCTTCTTTCTTAATTTCCAACACTTCAACAAAAACCTCAGCACCGACTTCAAGTGAACGAAGTCTGGCATTGCGCAAGTCGGCACTGTTACCAGTCAACTGCGATACGTGCACGAGGCCAACGTGACGTTCACCGGCAAGGGCGACCAAAACACCGAACTCGGTTTTTTTAGTGACTGTGCCTGTGTAGATTTGATTTTTAGTAATACTCATGATTGTGCTCCAAAAGCGAGGGCCCTAGAAACAGGGCAAAAAGGGTTGTGATGAATCAAAAGCCTGTTTAGCCAGAAATAGGCTGCAGCAACAGACATGATTCGTAGATTTATTCGCTTACTAATAGCTCTCGGCACTCAGCAAAGCCTGTACGAAACGCCAATAGGCGAAGACAAAAGCTGTAATTAGCACTTTGAAATTTTGACAGGTGTGCTTTAGAAACCCTGAGAGAAGGAAGTTGAACGAATACAAGAACGATACGAAAAGAGCAGTTCTACTTACAACTACATTTATCGAATTAGTTTATATAAGGCGTTCGAAAAGCCCTATTTTAGGGCGCTTACAAATACTCACATCTAAGAAAGCTACTGCACTACAGCCACTTTCGCGACAGAAAAAGAGACACTTCAAGCGACGTGTAGCCACACTCTAATGTCAGGCCCAAAGTCAGTTCAAATAGCAATATTATCTATGCCGGATACATATTGGTGCTAATGATAGAATTTCGCCCTTCCTGGTAATGCTGAAATTCCAAGGCCCATTGCCCTCTTGCTGGTGCTCTGGGCGAGAGCATAGTGCCAAAACGATGATCGGCTACCGAGGTCCACATGTAGTCATCTTTGCCAGCATCGCGCAGTGTAACTGAGTGAGACTTTCCAAATGGCACTTTGTAACTCGTATTCCAGCGTCTTTCATTGCCACCATCCAAATGCATCTTAGTTGTTTGCCCATGCAGTGGTCTGCCGGCTGTCATCGACTGCAGTTCAAGGGAGCCATTTTTAGACAGGCCAACCTGCATCAATATTGTTGGTCTATCCTCAATTCCTAAGCACGGCCTAAAATCGCTATCGAACCCGAATATTCTCGACTGGCCGCGTAAAATTCTCTCATTTCTCTGAGGGAGAAGACCATCCAGACTGATGTATCGAGGCAGTCCATCGTCCTTCGTCTTAAAGGCACTGAAAAATCCAAATGGTTTTGATTCACTAGCAATTGGTAGTGGCGCGATATCTTTTGGCACCAAAGACAGTTTTACATCTCTACAGCGGAGCGGCAGGCTTTCACTGACGGAAAGGATTGACTTGGTAGTTTTACCTCTTGTAGCTAAGACAAGCGCTGCTGATGCGATAACGCCCGCTCCCACTAATGTGGCTTCAACAGGGCGTTCTTTAGCTACTCGAGCAGTCATTCTTGCAAAATCATATACTTCAGCAGTTAAGGATTGCCCGCTTAAAGTGTGACTATCACTCAGACTCTCCTTGTTATCATTGCTCTCAATACGATCGTAAGGCATTTTCGAACCTATTCCGAGATAGCGTTTGTACGTGTTATCCATGAACATACAATTGCAAACACAATATGACAAATAAAGCTTTCTCCGCCACAAATCAGCCACAGTTAGAATACGAATCGGCCCTGCGACGCACATCAATTTTAGTGTTGCCTATCAGCTACCATTTACCCCAAACGCAAACGAGCAAGTGAAGTTACCACTTGCTCGCTAATTTGCTTATTGCCCTAAATGAAAATCAGGCTACTGCATGTCGGCGCTTCGTCCTAACTAAAGCTGTCTCTTATACACATCTGACGCTGCCGACGAATAGAGAGGTGTAGATCTCGG
>CAJXZK010000115.1 GCA_913063055.1 uncultured bacterium | reverse complement strand
TTAATGATACGGCGACCACCGAGATCTACACCTCTCTATTCGTCGGCAGCGTCAGATGTGTATAAGAGACAGTTGCCCAACCAGGCAATAACTTCCTGGCGCGAATGAGTCAGGCCGAGGTTCTGATTGAGACTGGCGCAAGGAGATAAAAGAACAATGCCGAAACCAAGCTTGGTGCGTTGGTAGCGATTAAACTCTTGCATTAGAAACCAATAAAACGAGCCTTCGGCGAACATACCAGAGCTAACATCAACTAAGCGCTGACAAAAGCTATCAAAACTAACCTGATCGAAAACCGCCGGCTGGGGCAACACTCCCGGCTGGACAAGTGCTGCCGCGCCGCGACGATCATCTTGACTTGGCGGAGATGGAGGGGCTACAGCTTGCGGAGGCAAACCTTTGGCCAAAAGCGCACTTACTTCTTCTAAATCGGCCGAATCGAGGCACCAGACGGCAGGAACATCCTCAGCCTCGCTGGCGTATAGGCACCAGCGTGGAACATTGGTGGTGGCAAAAGAAAATGTGCAAGTGACAACCAGAGTCTGGCTACCCTCCTGAAAAGGCAGGGCAATCAATGAACTGCGGATCATCGACGCCATTTCAACCACTGACAGCAAAGTGAACTGGTCGGGTGTTTTACTTACTTTCGATAATTTGGTTCGTTCCATTAGAAACTCGCAGACTTAACAGGCATTTAATAGCAGCATGGCACAATAAAATCTAGCACCAGGCAGAGCAGAGGCTTCTTTACATCCACATTTTGGCCTTATTCTGTTAGTCTTAAGGCACATTCACCACTAGTTAAAATGTACCGCCCAAAAGTAGATCCAAACACCCTCCCCCTCCGTTTACCACGCCTAGAGTCTTTGCCCACTAGCAAAGACGTTAGCGACGCACTACAGCATGCCCAAAACAGTGCCGGACGAAGGGTTGAAGTAATCTGGGGGCGTCCTGGCAGCGATAGTTCGCTGACTTTAACCTGCACAGTGAGCGCTCTTGGTGGCGAACCGATCTGGGAATTGACCGAGAATAGCCAACAAGAAATCAAAGAGATCTGGACCTATCCCTGCGGTGATATCGGCCTCATCCTCAACCTGGTAACTGCTGAATGCACCGGTGATACCTTGCCCTTAGGCGATGCCAATCAGCTGGTAGGCAACATGGCTCGAGGCAACATCAATAGCAGCGGCGTCTTTAGCAGCACCCTGCTTAAAATGCAGTCAATCTCAACCCAAAGAGCCCCAGTTGCCAACGCCAGCCGCCACTCGAAAGTGGCCACCATGGAAGGCAGTCTAGCTGACATGCAGGTGCCCAACTTGCTGCAGTCAATCAATATGGGCGGCATGACAGGTTGTCTTTTTGTTGACGATGGTAATTCGGCCGCTGAAGTATTTTTCTACGAGGGTGCTCTCACCCATGCCAAAGCCCCCGATGCTGAAGGTGACCTGGCAGTATTAGAACTAGTGACCTGGGAAAAAGGTAAGTTCTATTTTTACCGCGATGAAACCAACCCACTAAGAACAGTAACGAAGCGTATTGACGCTCTTCTAATGGAAGGGGTAACTATCCTTGACCAAACCAAAACCATTGCTGCTGCTGGCATCAAACCAGAATCATATATCGACAAAGCTGATGCTAACTTAAGCGAAAAAGACTTTGAACAGCGAGTTTCAACTGGTGCTCCAGTTGATATGGGGCGACAAAAGCACTTTTATATCCAACTAGACGGCTGCACCACACTACAAGACTTATTGCGCAAAGCGCCCATGGCTAAAAAAGACTGGGTGCCAATTCTCTTCAATTTAGTCAACGGCAAACTAATTACAATCTCGAGTAAGCCGACAAAAGCCGACAAAACAGCCGGTCTTCATGCCGTCCAAATAGATCATGTTGCCATTGAGAGAGTCAACAAAATGTTGTCTCGTCCCGATACCAGCATTCTCTCCTATCCATCTTTTCACTATTTTCTCGAGCAAGAATTTCAGCGTTTTCAACAATATCGAATTCCTTTTTCGATCATAATTTTTGAAATGTGGGCCTGGCATAACAACGAACTAAAAGCCCTTTCACCCACAGCCTTGCAGGAAGCTGTCACCCGCATCAATGGAGCGAAGAGATCACTTGATCTATTTGCCCACTTCGAGGCACTCAGTTACGCCATTCTACTGCCCCACACCGAAACACCAGCAGCGGCAGTATTAGCCCATCGCATTCTGGAAATATTGCGAGCGCGCCAACTGGGGCCGGAGGCTAATCTCAGCCAGCTGGCTCTGGCCTTTGGCGTAGCCGGAATACCGGAAGACTGCCAAGACCTCAGCATTCTCTTAGCTGCAGCAAAAGCATCAAAAGTAGTGGCGCAGAAAAACAACTATCCAATTGTCATGTTTAGAGACATGGCCCCAAACGCCTGAGCTACAAATGATGATAAGAAAACAGTCTATCATCACTCTTTCTTTGCTCTTGTGCTCACTCACTTCTGTAAATCTAATTATGGCTCAGGCTCTCGCCCAAGCAAAAAAAGAGCAGCCTAAACTTGAGCAGAAGCCCGAAATCAAAAGCGAAACAAAAACTAAATCAGAAACTAAATCCGAAACTAAACCAGCGCCAAAACTAGACTCGAAGACGGCCGTTAAACTTGCCCTCAAGGCTTATAAAGACGGACGCTATGGTGAAGCAGCCAATCTACTGCTAACTGATTTAAAAGAGCATCCCGATGACAGCAAAACCCACTATTACTTAGGCTTGGCCCTAAAGAAACAGGGCTATGACATGTCGGCATTAAAAGAGTTAGAAATGGCAGCTCGGCTGGCACCACCAGATATGATTACTGCTTTTGCCCAAGAAAAGCTAGAAGGGCTCGATAAACCAGCAGTACTTCCAGCAGCGCCAGCTAAACCAAAAGATTGGTTTGCTCAAATGACTTCGTCAGTGACTGATTTCATCGGCCTGACTAAACCAGTCAGCTCTATTAGCCCTACGAAAGCAACTACCGAGAAACCAGCTTCAGGGGCGAATTTCGAAATTCCTGATCTATTTGGCTCGATGAAAGACGCCATTCGCAGTGGCAAAAAAATGATCAAAACAGCCAGCGGACAGGCGCCTCAATCATCCCGGCGTACCAGTGGCCCAGCCGAAATAATGCATATGGACGAAATGCTCGATTTAGTCGAAAAGAGCAAAACAATCAATGTACCAGCCTGGGCCAGTCATGCTGAAGGTTTGACTGTTTTTTCGCAAGCCCCAGAGAATATTCCCGAATGGGATTATTGGATCGCTCGCTTCAAACGATCAATTCAACATGTCTTGCTCAAGCGCTTGAATGCCGAATCTACGGATCAAGTAAGGGGGGCTGCAGCCGCTATTTTCAGCGTAGATAGAAAAGGCAATCTCCACGGCAGTATCTACGCTAGCACCGCCGACTCGGTACTGAACAAATGCCTGGTCGAAGCTATTCGAGACCTCAATCATTCGCGAATTCTTGCCTTTCCTGCTAACTCAAATATTACTGGTTGGAATTTTCAGATGACCTGGAATTTCGGCAAATTGCTCACCTATGTGCGCAACTATCGTGAACAGGTAAAGCAAGCAGCAGCAATCAAAGAGTTGACCGATGCTCTAGCAGCCGATGCTCAAATTAGAGCAAAAATTTTAAAAGCTAAAAATGAACGCGAACTGAAAGCAAAAATGAAAAAGCTTGCTAAAGAAAAGGATCTAGCCACCAAAGCCAAATTGCTTGAACAAAAGCGCGAAATTAAAGCTGAAGTTGAAGGCCATATTATGACAAAGCCAGCCCTAAAAGAGCTCAGGGCCGTCACCCTTGAACTAAACGATATCAACACCACTCCTGGTGCGCCTATCCCAGAAGGTGATCCCTTCGCCTCTATTGATGACAACAAGATCTTAAGCTGGCCAGATCTCAATCGCTAAACTATGCACGCTAAAGAAATCAAACTTACAATCACCATATTCACTCTTTGTCTAAACAGCTTACTAGTAAGTTGGCCGGCATCCGCTGGACCCGTACCTAAACAGGCCAAGTCGAGCGCAAGCCCCAAGGTACAACAAGAACAAGCAGTAGAGGCAGAAGCAATAGAGCATCCAGCAGCCTGGAGTGACGCTATTCCCTATTACAATCTAGCCAATAAATATCTAGAAAAAGAACGCTACGAAGACGCTGTAGACAACTACCATGAAGCCATAGCGCGCTTTCCTAACGATCCTGACTTCTATATCAATTTAGGCTATTGCTACCGCAAGCTAGAAGATTTTGAAAGTGCTGAGCAGGCTTTTCGCAAAGCCCTCACTCTCAACAATAAAGACTGGGTAACCTGGAGCAATTTAGCCAATGCCCTGCTAAAGCAGAACAAGCTGCCTGAAACAGTGAGCACATTCGAGAAATGTCTCAAGCTCAGCATGCCCGCAAGCGAAAGAGCGCTAATCAACCGCGACATTGCCGACATCAAAAAAATTCTAGCAATGCGCCAACCGAAATCAGCCCCAAAGCCAGAAATAGTGCCAGGCAAAGGATCTCTCAAAGGATCGGGCAAAGAATCTCTCAAAGGATCTCTCAAAGGATCAGACAAGGCAACCACGGCTTTACCAGTGCTACAAACTACAGCTAAAAAACCAATTGCACCAAGCAGTAAGGTAGAGCCTATTAAGGCGCAGCCCAAAGAGAAGAGCGAATCTTCCGGTTGGGACTACGTCTACAAATAAGCCTAAGCTGGATAAGCCAGCTCACCAGCTTGATAAAGCCAGCGCCCGTCTTGCTTTACAAAGGTGCTTTTTTCAGAGAATGTAGAGTCATGCTCGCCCTGACGCAAGTAGGCACTAAAAGAAACAGAAGCGGTTTCAGCGCCATCGACAAATTCTAGTATTTTCAAACCGTGAAAATTTGTGCCACGGGAAAAATTCAAGAGGTCAGCTTTCCACTCAACAAAGTCAGGATTGTAAGCAGGATGGTCAGGATGAGTGGTGTTCATCAAGTAATCAGCCAACCCAAGGGCATAGGCACAATAGCGCGAACGCATCAAGAGCAGAGCTGACTGTGGAATGGCACCGTCATGATAGGGCTTACAGCACTTATGATAAACAACCTGACTGCTGCAAGGGCAGGGCATAAAGCGATCTTGTACTAGCAAGGCCACCTACTTCAACAACTCAGTTACTATCTGACGCACGAGATTGCCATCAGCCACGCCTTTGAGCTGAGGCATCACGGCCTTCATCGCCGCACCCTGATTGCGACCATCAGCAGGCAAGCCATCTATGATGGTCTTAACGAGATCACGCACTTCGGCTTCAGATTTTTGCGCCGGTAAGTACGCGGCTAATATGTCACGCTCAGCAACTTCTTTGCTGACTAACTCTGTGCGATTCGCCTTGGTAAACTCGGCTATTGAGTCGTTGCGTTGTTTTACTTGTTTCTGTAGAACGGCCAGTTCTTCTTCAGGGCTTAGTTCTGTTTTCTCGCTGGCAGTCCCGTCTTTATCGCTTGGTTTTGCTTCAAGCTTTTTGTAAGAAAAAGCCGAAAGCGCAGAGCGCAAAGTATCAACTCGTACTTGGTCACGAGCTTTCATCGCCTCTTTCAAATCAGCAGAGATTTTTTCTTTCAGACTCATTTTCACACCTAATTTAACTAGTTAAGACCGTGCATGATCGGCGCCGTATTCTTGAGAACATCTTCTTCGGTCCAGCTAGAAGCTGGACTAGAGGCAGGTCCAGATGCTGGCCCCTGAATAATAGTAGTGGGCACCGACACTGCACCACTAAGATCATTAGGTATTACCGCCGGTGCAGATGCACCAGGAACAGAAACAGAGTTGAAGGTAGAGTTAGCCTCGACAGGCAGATCTTTTGGAATCAACGGCGGCTCTGCACCAAGAATGTGGCCAATGATGCGATTGCTACCATCTACCATTTCCCCGGCAGCGTTAACCGTGACATTTAACTTTTGACCGGCAAAGTCTGATGGTGTGCCAACAACATCTGAGGTAATTACTGAGACTCGACCAACAAGTCTTCCACCAGCATCAATAATATTGCCGTGGCGATCTACGGCAATATCAAGACTTGTGCCAATGAGAGAAGTGGGAGCGGCTTTAGCGGCTGCGCTAGAGGCTATATTCGACGCTGTGTTAGAGGCTGTATTAACAGCTGCTGCAGGCTGCGAGTGGCCAAAGGGTAAATTGAACAATTTATTGGCAGGCTTAGCGGCGACTGGGGGTTTTTCACTAGTGACTGGCTTGGCAGTAGCAGCAGCTGCTGCGGCGGCGGGCGCGCCGGCTACAGGTGCATGATAGGCCGGGTCAGCCGGTGTAATACCAACAGCTTTCTCCGAAAACTCAACCAGGGCTCCGGCCCCATGAGCTGTGTTGCGCACTACAGCCCCTGCCCCTTCAGCCGTATTCTTGACGGCATTTCCAGTGCCCTTTATTACAGCTCCAGCTCCGTGAGCTGTGCCTTTGACGGCTTTTCCTGTAACGTCCATGACATCTTTTACCAGATTGGTCAAAGACAAGGAATTGTCGGCCCTGGCTTCACCACCAGCGCAGACGATGACAAGAGCAGCCAAAATATGGTGTGTTTTTACGTTCATTATTAATCGCCAATAAGGAATTAGGGCAAAAAGCCATTTAAGAGGACATTCTAGCCCACCATATGACATTGTTTCCTTACTGAATTGTCATGACAGCATACTGACTGCTTTCAGCCGGAAGGTTGAACTACTGCTTTAGCGACGACGCCAGATAGAACAATGCTTGGTGACCTGACGATAGACTCTTTCATTCTCACGACTAATGAAAGGCAAGTTTAGTTCTTCTAAAAGCTCAAAGTCTTCCCGAAGCAGCTCGCAAACTTCCTTCTCTCCCAGCCACAATTCTTTTGGCGTCACTTGTTTCTGCCAATTGAAATCACTGACCAGTAACAGCAAACCACCAACCTTGACGATACTGCGTTCGCCTTTTAGCCGCGACAAAATAGACAGTGGGCTTGGCACAATTGTGAGAGCATCAGTCAAGGCCACGAGATCGAAATCTAGATAATCAGCAGGCAAGCTGCAGGGGTCACAGCGGCGGAACTCAACACTATCTTCTCGACTATTTTCAATAGCACCACTGACTGTAACCTGCTCTAAATTGCTATCGAGCTTGCGAAACTCATAATGCTTAGAAACAAATATTTCTTTTGCTGCGCTAATTAGTGGCAAACGCAAATCAACAGCCACTACTTTCTCGAAGTGACGAGCGAGCATATGACTGAAAGCACCTACTGAGCAGCCAACCTGCAAAGCTCTTTGAGCCTGACTATGGGCCCGAGCCAACTCATGGGCATCCACTCTGCGAGCGACATACTTATCTACAAGGGCGTCCAAATCTTCAAAGCTATTGGTTTCTTGACCAAAGCTCGAAGCAATCTCACCATTCACTTCGGCTTCATTGCCGAGGTGAACCACAGCACCAAGCCTATCTTGACCATCGAGGGCGGCCGAGGCTGTGCGCACTACTCGCAGGCCGGCGTGCTGGAAGAAATGGGGCCGGAAGTGGAAGCGAGCATGCACAGTGGCTTCGTCCCCAGTGCTAATAAATGAGCCACCAGCAATCATTTGATGTTCGCCATCAAAACAAGGAGTACTAAAATCATCGTAGAGGCGATTGATCTTAAAACCTGGCAGCGGATTGAAATGATCACCGAGCCACTGCCAGACATTGCCATAGAGATCTCTAAAGGGAACCTCACCACCAGCGGTGACTGTATCTTCTAGAACTGATGATTCAGAACCAGCTCTCAAATTGAGATTGCCTCTAGTTGAAATCACTTCACCACTTTCAACATCGAGCTTGAAGCTGTTTTCACTGGCCAGTCTGTGATGCTCAGCTTCAGTTAGAAGACGGAAGCTATGCTCGCTATCAGAAGCTTGCAACCAGGCACAATAAGCCTCAGCTTCGTGGTAGTTAATTACAGCAGGCCAATCCCAGGGCATGTCGACAACTTCAAAAAGAGTACGCAAGCGGAATTGATTCAAACCTTGCGGACCGTCCAGCACCCAGAAAGTAGGGCATTTGACGTTGCGGAATTGTTTCCAGCTAAGACCCGTGACGCTCCAGAAGCTCTCATTCTGATAGCCACCATCAGCTACAAATTTCCAGAACTGAAAATTGCTAACTAATGACCGACTGGCTTCAAAGGAAGGAACAGTAAGTAGCCGCTCACCATATTCGTTATCCCAGCCAAAAGTGGGCACGCTGGCCGACTTGCCGATGCGCACAGCTCCAGAGGGCACGGCCCGAAACTCAGGTTCTGACTTAGTGCCTTGACTCAAAGCATTGGCGGGGAATTGCTCAGGGCGTCCCAGTAGCGACAAAGGCAATTCTCTTATCAATACTGAGGAAGTCTCTAAGTGGATGCGCTCATGTTCAAATCCCATAAAAAGAGCCCAGAGTGGATGTTCTGGTGTGATTGGTGGGTGACCGGGCTCTAGACCAGGAGCATTAGCAATCACACTTGTAACCAGCTCATAAGCCTTGCGACGATAAGCTTGCGCTTGATCAACAGCGGGCCACTCAATATCGTTCTTCGACATGTCATCCCAAGACATTTCGTCTACACCAGTCTCAAAAAGACTCTCAAACTTAGGGTCTATGGAACTGTCCAGCAACTTAGCCAGGCGCAGTTTATTGACATAAAGAACAGCAGGATGAACATAGTAGAAAATCAGAGGATGGCGCAAACTATGATAGGGCGGGCGATAGAAAGCCTCGTCACCTTTAAGCGAAGAAAAAAGCAGTTCAGAAAGAGTCCAGGTATTGTTGAAATAATCTAGTGCTTCTTGCCTGGAACAAGTGGCCAGGTTGGGAATTAGCAGTGAGTAAAGCTTACCGTCTTGCGAAAAACCGGGGCACTCTTCAGGAACCAAGCCGGTATACCAACGTCTGCCCCGTGGCACAGACAAATCTATCTCTGATTTACCAAGGTTCTGCCGCCAGAAAGCTGTCTGGTGAAACTGCCCAGAGACATCAGAAAGTTCCGCGAGATCGGAAACGCTGATTAGTAGATCAAGATTTGGATTACGTGTAGCCATTCATTCTTCCAGGTCGCCCTCCACCATATTGAAACATCTATAGTGTACAAATGGTGAATCGCCCGCAATCTGGCTTAAAGATTAGCGTTACAGAGCAGTTTTAAGCTTAATTATAGTCTAGTTTAATGCCGTTCTTAACCGCATCTTTATACGCCGTCAGGTGCGCTGCCACTTCAGTTTCTTTCATTGCCGAGCACTTATTAGCCTTCAATTCTGCCAGCGATAAGACAGGAAGCCCGGCATCGCGGCGATCGCGGTCAATCAAAGCCTTAAAAACCTTGCCTTCGTCTTTAATTGCCGTGCCGTCAAGCTGCAAACTCGCCAACCCAGCTGCCTTTTCGGCCCTATTCATATGCGGGAAAAGAGCGACAGCATCAGCCGCCATCTTGCGATAGAGCTGCTCTGGCGGGGCATCGGCTGGCAAATTATATTGAGTACGTAAATCATTACCCATTTGTCGAATAAAGCCAGCTTGACCGCCAAACTGCTTATCGATTTCAGCCTTATGGGGGCCCTCAATCGGTTTGTCACCGGACAAAGCCTTAACAGTGGCATCAACCGAAGCGTTACTAGCCTTTGACATCTGCCAGGCTTCACACTGAAGATTGGAAGGCCCCTCTGCAGAAGCCAATTTAAGCTGCTCAGGCTTGGTGATTCTGTCATCTAAGGCCATATCAATGTCTCCATAATTACCCAGTTTGATTTACCCATTTTGGCCCATTCTCAAGCTCTAAGGTCGGCAATTCGGCGCCAGGCTGGTCCAGCACCTTGCCCGCCGCCCTTTATCCGGTCAATTGCCGCGTTAATCTCTAAAAGTACCTCGTACTCACTCTCCTGCAAGGCCGCCTCAAGAGCAGGCAAACTCTCAGCAGTACCGAGGTCGTTCAAAAACCTCGCCGCTCGCCAGCGCACAAGCTTGTTGCCGTCTGACAGGGCCTGGGTCATGGCGGCGGCGGCGCTGGCATCACCAATGTCAGAAAGTGCGTCTCCAGCCGTGCGGCGCACCGCAATTGAGCTATCTTCGAGAAGAGCTTGACAGAGGCTAGGTACAACCGCAGCACTACCAGTGGTGCCTAAGGCCGCCGCCGCTAAGCGACGAACTTGAGCATTGCTGTCTTGCAGAGCAGCAATTAAGAGGTTGATAGCCACGGGTGATTGGCTTATGTCTAGCCGACTAAGCTCTTGCACGGCCAATAATCGTTGCTGCCACTGGGAAGCGAGAAAGAGTTTTTCTATGGCAGCAAAATCTGCCAACTGATCTATTTTTTTCGCCCCTTCCAACTCTTTCTCGCCAATGGCCACCCTGACAGCCAAATCAAGGCGCTCTGGCGAGAAATAATTCTGCAACTCCGACACTACCTGCTCAGCCATCTCAGCACGCGGGCCGTAGCGAAAGCCATGATCGACCCATTGACGCTCTCTAAGAAAATCAGCCCCAGTGGTCTGTTGTATTAGCTGAGCCGCTTCATTGAAGTGCGGACCGAGACTAAGACGAGTTTCACCCTCTAAATCTACGGCCTTGACCTGCATGGGAATGCCACTAAACGTCTGAACCAAAATCTGAATCTGCCCCTCTTGTGCTGCGCTTGAAGAAGCTGCAAGAGTCAAAGAAGAAGAAGAAGAAGAAGAAGAAGAAGAAGAAGAAGAAGTATCAATAATTTTCTCACCAGTTAAAGCCCAGGACGCTTGTTCTAAAAGCTCGCGCCAATCGGTGAGCGGATGGCGGTTTAAGGTAATAAAATCACCACAGACAAAGACACTCTGCAAGCCATCGATAGCTAAAAGCTTGCCGACAAACTCTGGAGCTTCAGGGCTGGAGTTGGAGTACGTAGCCGTAGCACCAACGGGCTCGAAGAAATTGAGCTTAATAGAGTTAGGATTGGGAGTAGTTTCAACTGAGCGAATTTGCATGTTTTTAAGTGAATTAAGACTTTTACTATCAACTTACAGAAAGCCAATCAGATTTGTAGCATAGCAACCGCCGCTGCTTCCCAACAAGGCTCATAATAGCTCTATGGTACTTCACTGCTTAATTTTTCGGGGTTGGCTATGATCGAGCCCAAAGCAATCCGACTACAAGACCGGCCACCAGTCTGGCTTATTTCACTCGTGGCCATCACCATCGGTTGTTCATACTCGGCGATAAAAAAAGCCCATAAGCCAGAATCACTGCAAACCGCGATAGTTCAGGCCAGTGCAGAGCCAGAAGACGCAGAAGAAGCTATTGAAACCCCAACCGAAGAGCGAAGCCTCGGCCGCTACACTTATCAATATTTCGCTGGCGAGCCCTACCAACCCTACTTTCGCTTGCTTGACGGTGATCTTGAGGTATTTAGAAATTCAGTGGACAAAGCAAGCTATAAGCTACTGGCGCTGGAATCAGAACCGAACTGCTTCGTCGCCCATATAAGCGCAAGCCAGCCAGTAATTGTAGTAGAACAAACACTCGAGACTAACAGCGAAGACGCTAAAGAGAGCAGACAATATCTCATATTAGAGCTTGCTTCGCCCATAAAACTGCTCGCCACACTGGACAGCGGCAGCAATCAATTTGTCTTGCGCAAAATCACTGATAAAAACAACATTGAGCAAGTTGAATTGGCTGGCAACGATCAGCTCGACGCTTGGGGCCAGCAACCAGTCAGCCCTAAGGTGGCTTTTGAGCTAGGGGTACTGAACCAAACAGCTCCAGCCAAGCTGAGCTTGCAGAGATCTAGCCCGCGCAAGAAAGAGCAACTACTCAAGCAAAGCAAAGAACTGCGCGCACTATTTGCCGATTTAGAAACGTTTGAAGAAGTCCCTATTACTTTTGCACCGGCTGAGCTAGCGGCAGAAATGGCTGACCTAATATATGAAGGCAATAGCAAACAAGCAAAGTTTCTCTTTGACCATTCTTGGCCGCCACACAGAAAGGGCAAAGCACAATTTGAAAGGGCCTTTAAGGCAGAATTAGCAAAAGGACAGTTTAGCGACCAGGTGGCAGCGTTAAATCACCCTTAGTCCAGAGTTTTAAGCCGTTCTTCCTGATCCATTGTCCAGTGAGCACATCTAACCATTCTCCCCAAATAAATATGAGAGAAGCTGGAATAACCTTCCAATCTCGGGTTTCGATGAGAGTGGGCTGATTCTTCTCAAAGAAGAAATGTCCAGCGAATTGTAAGAAGAGACCGAGAAAAAGCAAACCGAAGCCTACCTTTTTATTACGCCCGAAGAGCAGACAAAAAGGGGTAGCAACAAGCACAGGCAGACCAATCAAGTGGGTGAGCTTACACCCTGGTGTGCGATGGCGTGAGCGATAGATGGCAAGACAGTCTTGTAGAGACTTCATAAAGTACCCGGCTTGAAAGCATTTGCTGCTACCAGAATAGCATTATAGTTTTCTGATTTTCATGTCTGATTTTCAGGAACTCAAATCAGTCAGGCGCGTCGCTCAGAGGACAAACCCAGAAATTGCAAGAGAGCAACAACATGACTACACTAAATTTGAGCAAAGACGTACAGAAGCTTACAGAAATGATGAACACAATCAATTTTTGTATGCTCACCACCACAGCTGAAGATGGCACCCTGCACAGCAGACCAATGTCCACCAACGGCAAGGTCGAATATGGTGGCAACCTTTGGTTCTTTACTTATGGACAATCACATAAAGTGTTCGAAGCACAGAGCCACAATCAAGTTAACGTATCCTTCTCCGACATTGTCAAACACAACTATGTGTCGCTATCAGGCAAAGCTGAACTAGTGAGAGACAAAGGCAAAATAAAAGAGCTCTGGGAGCCCAAAATGATTATTTGGTTCCCCGATGGAATTGAGACCGCAGACATCGCCCTTCTCAAAGTTACAGCAGAAAAAGCAGAATATTGGAATTCGCCCTCATCTCCTGTTGCCCAAACCATTGCTTTGTTTCAGGTGCTTACCGGGAACGCCGCTGACATCGGTGAGAATAAGAAGTTCGATCTAACAAGATAAGACTATCTGTATCAACAAGCTGTTAGCTCTGCCAGCTTCGTTAATAAATCGAAGCGAAGTTGAAGGCAGCTTGTTGATCCCAGTACATAACATTGTCGTCTTTCCATCGAGCAAATTGCACATTGCCGTCTTGAGAGAGAATGATTGAAAGCACGTCTTTGTGGGCGTTACATATACGATAGGCCGAGCGGTGACGTGTGCCAACGGCATGGACAGATTCAATCACCGAATGGTCACCTTCAAGGTCTAAAGCTTTGGCAACGAAATTGAGATCGGTCGACTCACAGTGAATCTCAGCACCAAAACCAAGCAATTCAAAACGCCTGGTCAAAACTACAGCACCATCCACAGTGGAGAGGGCTGCCACTAGATGCGACATTTCAAAGATTGCTTCATCTAATTTGATGATATCAGGATTGGTGGTCTGCTGATAATCGCGCCAGCCAATGATACTGTGCTGATCACCAGCGATTTTTGCTAGTGTGTTCATCACTGTGATAATCAAAGTACGAAAACGCGCTCGTGGCTCACTATCAACAAAACCATACTTGATTGACAGGTAGGGATTGTCACTACAAAACATATCGGCCATCTCTGGCGGCACCACTACCAGAGTGCCACCATGATGAAATGCTCGCATACCGGCAATGAGACGCTTCATCATATGCTGACCAATTACACGAGTAAGATCAGGCTCTAATTCAGCCCAAGGCTCATCCGCTTCTTTCTTAGCCTCTTCGTGAATCTCTAGCCGCTCTTGCCGAATGGACGCGAACCACTCCTGCAACCACTCTGATTGAAACAAATTGAGTGACGGTTCAAACACGCGACCTTCAGCCAAGTGACCAATTACTTCGCGTCCTTTGCCGACATCCAGCTCTCCAGGACCAGTAACACTAACAGTCAGGGCATCGGGTAGAGGCGGTGCCGAACCGCGTCCGCCATGGATAGCATGTAACCAGCGGGGGCCAGAGTGCACCAAGCCCCAGATCTCCGGGCCGTTGTTAGGATCTATGCGCACACCAATAAGAGTTCGCGAGAAGTGAGCCGCAGAAGAGAGCCGACGCAATTCAAGAGCGTTAAACTCCAGGTGTCGAGCAAACTCAAGACGATGCAGTCCAGAGGGAGGCCCGCCGTCAGTGGGCAAAGACTCTGGTTCAATGACTATCAGACGAAAGATTACAGGGATAGACTCTTGGCGCAGCAAACTGGCCTGATAGCAGGTAGATATCAGGCTTTCAAGAACGGCCGGTGCAGGTAGTTCTGCCCCACCCTGTGGCCAATGGTTAGTAACAAATTTCGAAAGGTCAGTTGGATATAAATGTTTCATCAGTTGCCAAGCGAGCAGGCGACAAAGAGAGGATTCTCTAGCATTGTCAGGAATGCTAATTATAGTACAAATAGAATGTCATTAGCAGAGGAAATCAAGCGTTGAGAAAGATAGCTCTGGAAGAACATTTTGCCGCACCAGATTTTGGCCAATACGAAGCTGGGGTAGAGTTGATGATGAAAGAGCAAGACTATCAACACTATCGCGAGCGTCTGCCAGAATTTGATGAAAAACGGCTAGCGGTGATGGACAAAGCCGGCATTGATATTTGCGTACTGTCTCAAACTTCACCTGGCCTGCAAGCAGAAAAAGATCCACTTCTGGCAGCAGTAAAGGCGCAACGAGTAAATGACTTTCTCTATGAACAAATCCAAAAACACCCAACTAGATATGCTGGTTTTGCACACCTGGCCATGCATGACTGTGCTACAGCAATCAAAGAATTAGATCGCTGCATTCAAGAGCTAAGCTTCAAGGGGGCCCTCATCAATGGGCATACAGGTGGGGTCTACCTCGACGATAAAATGTATGAACCGTTCTGGGAGAGAGTGGTGGAGCTAAAAGTACCAGTCTATTTACACCCCGCCGACTCTTTTGATACACCGCATATGTATAGCGGCTATCCAGCCTTAAAAGGAGCGGCCTGGGGCTGGACCGTTGAGACAGCAACCCATGCATTGAGACTGATTGCCAGTGGCTTATTCGATCGTCTGCCGAGCATAAAAATCATCCTGGGACACATGGGCGAAACACTTCCTTTTATACTTTGGCGCCTCGATAGCCGATGGCAAATTAGCAAACACAGCCTTGAGCTAACGCAGACACCATCATTCTACTTAAAGCAAAATTTCGCTATTACCACATCTGGTGTCTGTGATGATGCACCGCTAAAATGTGCCATAGAAGCCATAGGCATAGACAATGTACTTTTCTCTACAGACTATCCCTTTGAGTCGGTGCCACTGGCGACTGAATTCATAGAAACCGCAGCAATCAGCGAGAGCGATCGAGCTAAGATTTGCCATAAGAATGCAGAGCGACTGCTAAAATTTGCCGCTCTCTAGCCCTAGACGAGAAAAAAATAATTTCACCACAACTCAGCCACAGGGTTCCTATATCTTGGGTCTCATAGAGCTTCGGCCTGATTCTAAAGTTTTGACCAAGAACCAATAAAACTCTTTCTCTATAAGTTCACACCATGCCCTGAGCGCTATCAGGGCAATCTTCAATCGTAAATAACTAAAGGAGTCTTCCCATGAACCACTATGAGACCTCAGAACTACCAGCTAAGAGCGACTTTTCTAACAGCGATTCAAGCCATGCTCTATTTGCCGATACCATGGGCAGCAATCCTTTCAAAATGGCCTCAAAGCAAGAAACAGTGATGTTGGCCTCCAATGATGGCTATCACACCGAGCCCCATGGCCCTGGCATTCCTGATGTTCCACCAGTTGTTCCGCCCGTCGAGCCCCACAACTATCAATTAGATCAGCAACAAGCTCAACAACAACAGCAACAGCAGGCACAAGAGCAATTGCAACAGCAACAGCTCAACAATAGAAATGACCTTAGCAATAACAGCGCCAATAATAATGCTAACGACAACCGAGTACAAGGCTCTGTTGAAGGCAATATCAACGGTACTGTCAGTGGCACCAACAAACTACAAAACAACGTCGATGCCAGTAGCACAAACACCGTCGACGCTAGCAATTCAGTCAGAACCGGCAACACTAACGTGAACACCGGTGCCACCAATGTCAGAACCGGCGACACCATCTACAAAAACAATTCTTACGCTAATGCCAGAGGCGAGGCATTGCCAGGCAATGACTGTCAGCTATTTGCCGTGAGAGGAGATGGCTACTTCCTCGGCACCGGTGGCGGTGCAGGTCTCTCAGTATCAAGCGAAGAGTGCATTAAAGCCAGAGCAGAAAAAGTTACCTGTGATGCATCAGTATCACTAGGGGTAGCCAACCAATACAATTCAGCAGCAGAGCAAAGCTGGCTGCAGCACGTCAGCCCAGCCCAACAGCAGCAGATCATCGAACATGGTATGCGCAACACCCAGAGAATATCTGACAACGCTGTCGCCAAGAGTGGCGAATGCACAAAAGTAAATCAACCAGACGAAGCACAAGAGCAACCACGCGAAGTGATCGTGCAAAAAGTCGACACTAGCAATCTAGCGACCAAAGAAGAGCTACAACAAGCTGAAGAACGCTCAACCCATCGAGTCAATCAAGCCTTTAAACACGCTCTACAAAAGTAAAAGCTAAGCAACTGTATCATGGGTAACCGAAACATGGACAAACATCATGAGACACGAGCTAGCTCAGCGCAAGAACTTAGCTTCGACCAGCTTTTGGACTCAATGTCTCCCAGAGAGATTAGAGCCAGAATTCGCTCATTTGCCAAAGAAGAGGAGGAGCAAAAGCGGAAAGATGAGCACTCCCATAGAGAGAAGCAGAATGATTCTCGCAGAAATAAAGAGCCAAAAGAACTTACTTTCGACGAAGCACTTGAAACTATGTCGCCCAGGGAGATAAGGGCAAGAATCAGAGAAGTAGCAAAAGAAGTAAAAGCCGATGAGCTAGCCAGGCAAGCCGAAGAACAAAAAAGAAAAGATGAAGCAAAACTGCCCAATAATGGGCAGGAAGACTCACAGCTAGTCCAAGGCAAGAGCGACAAGCCTTTTCATATGACCTATGACAAGGCTTCGAACACATACATCACCGATGATGGCTATGTCCTTAATGCCGGTCCAAAAATTGAGCGGCTTTCTGGCTATATGCTGCAAGATGAACTCAATCGCATTGCCGAGCTACAAGCAAAAAGCGACAAGAGCAACCCAAGCTTGAGAAGCGCCAGCAAAATCGACCCATTGATAGACCTGCCTAACAGCAACCTCGACTACAAGACGCTGGCAACCGGGGTGCCCGTGCGCAGCCTCTACAGCAATGGCGGTAGTGCTTGCAGTGAGATGTCTGTGACAGTCGATGCTCGGGTTATTGGCATTGCCGCCGGTAGCCTTACTATCTACGACAAACAAAATGACGAGTGTCGCCTCGCCCAAACAGTAGAGCAAGCCTGCACAATGACCGAACTACTGGCACTAGATGTGAAGAATTCATCGAGTGTAGAAGAAATGATGATGAAATCAGACACAGTGGTGACCGCCTCTGAATTCTGCGCAGACACCATTGAATCAGTAGCGAAAGAGAAAGAACGGCTGCGCCGCGAAGAGTAGCGCTTCAGCAATTACTTTCTAGTCAGTGTGCATCTAAGGCTGTCCGACAACTTTGCTGAGTGAATTCTGTCTCTTATACACATCTCCGAGCCCACGAGACCGTACTAGATCTCGTATGCCGTCTTCTGCTTGAAAAAAA
>CAJXZK010000114.1 GCA_913063055.1 uncultured bacterium | reverse complement strand
TTATCGAGATGAAAATCTTGGTAGGGCGTGCCCCTTCCCTTGGACTCAACCTATGAACAACAAAACCTTGATTGAGGTCATCCGCATTGGCTTTGCCATTGCGTCGCTGATGTTCTTGGCTCCAGCGCTTCTGCCTGGAATCGAGTACAACGGCGGCGTCGTGCTTGCTCTGGTGCTTGGCCTGGTTTTCTACGGCTATCAGCGGCTCTGGATGCACATCTCCAACCGCTTGATGGGCATTGCCAAAGGCTCCTGTCCGATGCCGGGCATGATGAAGTGGGTGGTGCTCAGCACAATCTGCGGCATCGTTCTTTTCGTCGCTGCCTTGGGTTTGGCTCTGCCTGCCTATTACGCAGTGCACGGAGTCTTCTCTGCCATTTTCGGCGGCCTGGTGGTGTTGGTGGGCATGACGCTCTCCAACTTCGTTACGGGACCGCTCACCAAAGCTTCAGAGTAGTGGCCATGTTCCGTCTGACCCTATTGCGCCCGCGCCTTGCTGCGCTGGCGTTACTGAGCTTTGCCGCAATTAGCCTGACCGCCTGTAGTGTGGCCACTGTTGCTCGCAACGGTGATGGTCTTAAGCCACCGTCGTCTTTGTCCGTCCAGGAAATTGGCTATGATTCGATGCTGACGGTGGTGGCCAAATCGTCACTGCCAGTCTTTATCGAAGAGTACGATCCAAAGCATTGCGACGCCGCTTGTGCTGCTCAGCATCAGCTGGTGAATAACCTCGCTGAGGCCTACAGAGGCAAGATCAACTTCTTTCGAGTGACAACCAGCGAAGAAGAGTTCCAGAGTGGTCTTGCCTATCCGGTCTACTACATGGCCAAGCCTCCACTGCTGGTCTATGACACCGAATCTGGTGTTAAGAGCGAGGCGGAGTTGAAGACTTTCATCGACGAGGCGTATGCAGCAATGTATCCGCCGCCCGAGGAGAAAGACCAAGACCCCTCAAAGGCGGCTAAGTCTGGCTCCACGACCAAGTCGGGACCGTCAGGAAAACCAGTGGTGCCGCACAAGCGCCCCTAGTTTTAAGCAAGTGGGATGGTTCTTCGGAACTCTCCCACTTTGCTTTTTCTTTCTAGATACTATTTGCTGTAGTTGTTATCTTTCCTTGCCAATCCTCTTGAAGCCGCAGAGCGCTTTTCGCCCTTCAAGAACTGAGTGCCTCGAATCTTGCTGTTAGAATCTAGTTGATTCTTATCGTTGTTATTCTTCAAGGCTCTATTGCTGTTGCTTCTGCTTCTTCTTCTCTTGTTTCCTCTCCTGTCCTATTGCTACTAAAAAATGCCAATTAAGCTGATGCCTAATACTCAACCGCGATTATCACTGAATATGCACACAGCTAAATCCTTGCTTGAAGGCGTAGCTTCTTCTCTCATTGAGCAAGCTTGGTTTGAAAGAGATTGGCTGGTGAGTGTGCATTACTTTCCACCAGCTCCTAAAGAGCCTGAGTCGGTGACTATGCATGTATTTCGTCCGCATTGGTTGAACGACAACGGTCAGGGTATCCACTTTGAAGCGCAGTTTGGACCGAAACAATGGACTAAATTAGAAATTCCATTGATGTTGCATGTCTTTCACTCTGGCACCATACCTGGTACTAAAATTAAGCGGATGGCTGTGACTAAACCTCTGGTCGATGGCATCTATGATTTGGTTTCAACTTGGCCCGGCTATAGCTTTCGGGTAGGTCGCTACGGTGCACAGTCTTTCAGTTGTACTTTAGTCTTGGCTGAATCAGCTGCTAACTTTCCCAGCCCGGCTTCGCTTGATGGCGCCGTGGCGCTTTCAACCGAGAAACAAGTTCAGATCATGATCAGTGCAGAAATCTCGCGTCTTTGTCTTGCTCTTGGAGCGACAATCGATGAGGCTCTAGCCCAAGCTCTAGGTTCGTCCTAGTTTGCTTTAGGGTGATGAATCTAGCCGTAGATAGCTCGATCTAGCTTTATCTAGCTTTATCTTGCTTTATCTCTGCGACCCTAACGCTTTTAGCTTGCTTTAGTTCTTGTCCAGCTCGTCAGTTTTCGCCACAGACAAACTATTTGACCAAGAGCATTTTTCATCACGGGACAGCAGGAACTTTGTTGCAATGGCGGTTTTTCCTGCGCCAATGCCTGGGCTTTCTCAGCACTAGCCTGCGCAGCTTGTAGTATTGCTGCTTCTATTTGCGCTGCTGATGGCTTGAGGATGCCCACTTCAACTTCTTGAGGCGAGGGAGTCAGCGACTGCTGACTGGCCTGGGGGGCAGCTTCGCCTGGTTCGCTGCTTGTTGCTGCGTTTGAAGTTATTAACGGCTTTTGCATGCACGAGGTGTAGAGCCCACGTTTCTTTTTGCCGCCCTCTTTCACCCTGATTACCGAGCCATTTATGGTTGTTTCTGTTCCTGGTTTGAAAGTTGTGCCTGCTAGTGGAGTGGTGTTATCGGTAGTACCATGTTCTGGTGGCGTTTGATGGTTTGAGGAAGCCTTGACTTCGCTCTCTTCATTGCTGTCGTTGCCGTCCAGTAGACGCGAAAAAGCTGACTCTCCGGTATTCTTCTTGGCTTTGGCTAGTAAGGAAGCGAAGCCGGTAAATTCTGGCTTAGCTCTCTGTGAATCTTGCACTGCTTGTGCCTCGCGACACTCTCTTGCCTCTCTGGCTGCGGCCACTTGCTGCTTGTGGAGCTCGCTGCTGGGGCTGTCTGTATGCGGGGAGCGCTGCGGGCCTTCGTCAATTCCTGTCTGGGAAAAGTTCTCGATAAATTCTTCGCTCACCTTATCGATGGCCCGAGTCAGGGCTCGTGCTTGTTTGCCTCTGGGGCTGAGAGGGCGGGGACGATTCATTTCTTCGGATTTCATTTTTCCGGCCTACCAAGAATGCAAAAGGAGGGCTCAACCAAGGCTTCTGTACCAAAGCTTTTATACCAAGGCTTTTATACCAATGCTTTTATACCAAGGCTGAAGCTGATTCAAACTGCCTCCGGGGCCCTTTGTTTAAGGTTCAACTATTTTAAGTCAGACTATAAAATGTAGTAGAAAAATTGAAAAAAGAAACTGCCACCGCCCAAGCTGAAAACCTACGCCACGAGGGCATAAGCTTCCAGCCTGGGACAGTGACAATCTCTAAAACTACCGATTCAACTCGGCCTTAACCGCTGTTACCAGAGGTCGCAGCGATCGGCCGGGGGCAGCATCATCGGGCAGTCGTCGGGCAGTCCGAAGGCTTCGGCGAACTCGGCCAGGTGAGCCAAGGTACCGTTGACGCGGAACTGTGCCGGCGGATGCGGGTCAGTTGCCACCTGCTGCTCCTCGTACTGAGGAGTGACCTTCGATGCCCAGATCTGGCCGAAGGCGATGAAGAACCGCTGCAGGTCGTTGTAACCGTTCTCGTCGATGGTCATGCCGTTCTTGGCGATGTGCTTCTTCAGCACCCGCAGAGCCAGCTTGATACCGCCGAGGTCGCCAGCAGCTTCGCCGGCCACCAGGTTGGGGTTGACCTTCTTGCCGCCGGCCACAGTGAACTGACCGAACTGCTTCTTCAGCAGGTTGATCAGCACCATGAACTTGTCCAGGTCGCCCTCCGCAAACCAGTTGCGCAGATTGCCCTGGCCGTCATAGCGGCAACCCTTGTCGTCGAAACCGTGCGACTCTTCGTGGCCGATGACCACCAAGATGCCGCCGCAGTTGAAGGCGAAGTCGGCCTCCGGGTCGAAGAAGGGGTCCTGCAGAATCGCCGCCGGGAAGACGATGCGGTTGGATTGCGGCGAGTAGTAGGCATTGACCGTCTGCGGGGTCATGTGCCATTCCGACTGGTCGACCGGCTTGCCGATCTTGGCCAGGTCTGCCTTGTGCTCGAACTCGTCCGAGCGCAGGCAGTTGGCGGCGAACGACGTGCGGTCGATGTGCAGCTCCGAATAATCGCGCCACTTGTCGGGGTAGCCGATCATGGGCACGAAGGCGTCGAGCTTGGCCAGGGCGTTGGTGCGGGTTTCCTCGCTCATCCAGGTGCGCTCGTTGATGCTCTCGCGGAAGGCGTCCTGCAGGAGCGCGATCAGTTCGAGCATCTTGGCCTTGGCCTCCGGCTTGAAGTGCTTGGCCACATAGAGCTGGCCGAGAGCTTCACCGAGGGCGCTGTTGGTTGCCGAGATCATGCGCATCCAACGCGGTTCGCGTTCCTTGCTGCCCTGCATGGTCTTGCCGTAGAACTCGAAGGAAGCGTCGCCGAACGCCGCAGGCAGAGCCGACGACGAGCTGCGAATCAGCTGCCAACGCAGATAGACGCGCCAGTCATTGAGCGAGACCTTGGTCAGGAGCTTGTTGAGCGCCTGGAAGTAGGCCGGCTGCATGACGTTGAGGGTTTCCATCGGAGGGCAGCCGATGTTGCTGAAGTAGCGGGTGACGTTCAGCTTGGGCACCAGGGCCTGGAACTGAGCGATCGTCATCTTGTTCTTGGTCTTGTCCGGATCGCGGCGGTCTTCCTTGCTCATGAAGGCCTTGGCCATGGCCGTCTCGAGCTTGAGCACGGCTCCGGCATGGCGGCGAGCAACCGTCGGCTTCTCGCCGATCAGCTCGAACATGCGGCAGAGCATGTTGACGTACTGCTGGCGCAGTTCCTTGCTCTTCTTGTCGCGGCCCAGGTAGTAATCGCGGTCCGGCAGACCGATGCCCGACTGCAGCGCATGGCCGATCATCTGGCTGGAATCGTCGGCATCCGGCGAAGCGCCGAAAGCGAAGGCGCCACCGACACCGACAGTGTGCAGATGGGCGATGACATCACCGAGGCGGCGCAGGGAGCGGATGGTGTTGATGCGCGCCAACTCGCCCTTGATGGGGGTGATGCCGGCCGCTTCGATAGCTGCTTCATCCATGCCCGAGGCAAAGAAGTCGTTGACCTTCTGCTCGATGCTGCCGGGGGCGAAGGTTTCGCTGCGGGTGGCCAGCTCTTCGAGAATGACGCGAGTCTGCTCGAGGGTCTGGTCGCGCAGCATGAGGAAGGCGCCCCAGCGAGGATACTTGGCGGGGATTTCGGTGTTGTCGATCCAGGAGCCGTTGGCGAAGCGGTTGAAATCGACGCCGGGACTGACGCTCTTGTCCATGTAAGCGGGCTTGATGCCATGATTCGTTGTCATAGTGTTCTCCGTTTTAAGTTTGCTGTTGAAACGTGAATGAGCACCACTGGTGCCCACTAACAAGAAGCTCTTTCTGCAAAACCACGCTAAAAAGCAGTATTCCGAAACCAAATGCTGTTCAGGTTGGCCTCTCGCAAAACTGGAGATGCAAACCCTGTGCTACTACCAAACAGCCGAAGTGGTTGCATGGAGTGAGCTAAAGGCTATGGGTATTGGATTTGGCTGCTTGTTATTGTTGTGTTGAAGAAAGAAGGGTTGGAACCTTCACCCTAAGTTTGGAGGTCTGTCAAAAGCCATACTTATGGGGAAGATTAGTACGTACCTAGAGGTGTATCTAAAGTGGTTTAATCTAAAGAAGATAGTTAAGCTCGCGCGAGCCTCCGTAGCAGAGCTATCGGCCTGCTAAACTAAGCCCACTATGGCAGCCGATATTGAAAGCGAAGTTGAAACAATTGTCTCGGTCGAGAAGTTGCACAAGTCTTTTGGAAAGGCTGTGGCTATTGACGAGATTTCATTTCAAATTAAGCGCGGAGAAGTGGTTGGGCTTCTCGGTGCAAACGGTGCAGGAAAATCGACCACCATCCAAATTTTGTTAGGGCTGATTGCCCAAACATCAGGGAAAGTTTCAATTTTTGGCATGGACCCCTGGAAAAAACGAGTGGCAGTTCTGCAACGTTGCAATTTTTCCTCGGCCTATGTGGCATTGCCGTATAACCTCAAAGTAATTGAGAATCTTGATGTTTTTGCTCAGCTCTACGGTGTGAGCAATCGCAAGAAGAAAATTGAGGAATTGCTGCAGTTGTTTGAAGTCGATCATTTGGCCCAGAAAATGACCGGGGGCCTTTCTTCTGGTGAGTCAACCAGAGTGAACTTGTGCAAGGCTTTGCTCAATGACCCAGAGTTTTTACTGTTAGATGAACCAACTGCTAGTCTCGATCCTGATATTGCCGATAAAGTACGTAAGTTATTGGCCCAGGTGCAGGCTGAGCGGCACATGACCGTGCTCTATACTTCCCACAATATGAGAGATGTGCAGGAACTGTGCCAGAGAGTGCTATTTTTGCACCAGGGTAAAATAATTGCCGAAGGTAGTTCTGAGGCTATTCTGTCGCACTTTGGCCAAGAAACTTTAGAAGAAGTTTTTATTGCCATTGCTCGCAATCAAGTCACTACAAGCCTATTGAGCGGAGAACACAATTGATTCTTGTTAGGCCCGATCGAGTCATGGGGCTCTGTAATCGCTATTTTTATATCTATACCCGCAGTGGCTTTAGATTGTTAGACGTCATATTTTGGCCAGTCATGGACCTCGTTGTCTGGGGCTTAATTGCCAAATATTTCATGCGCCTCAATAGTGACAATCCAACCGCTGTAAGCTTTCTGCTTGGGGCAATTATCTTTTTCAATATCCTCAACCGTGCTCAGCAGTCTATTTCAGTTTCATTTTTGGAAGATCTCTGGTCGCGCAATTTGCTAAATGCTTTTGTTGCACCAATTACAGTGGCAGAGTTTGTCGCCTCTACTTTTGTCGTTGGCCTAACTCAGATTTTCGCTGTTAGTTTGATTATGTCTGTCCTGGCTTTTTGTCTCTATACCTTTAACATTCTTGCTATCAGCTTTGCCCTAATTCCACTATTTCTCAATTTGCTTTTTATGGGTTGGTCTGTTGGTATGTTTACCACCGCTTTGATTTTTCGCTTTGGTCACCAAGCTGAGGCACTGGCCTGGGCTGTACCTTTTCTTATTCAGCCAGTTTCGGCCGTTTTTTACCCCGTATCAGTGTTGCCTGATTGGCTGCAGCCGGTAGCATATATGGTGCCAGCAACCTATGTCTTTGAAGGTATGCGGGCTGTGCTTTCGGGAAATGTCGAGATCGCTAGCTACCTGCTCAAGGCTGCTGGCCTCAATATCTTCTACTTTATTGCCATTAGTATTTTCTTCGGCGCTATGCTAAACAGTGCGCGGGAGCGCGGTGCTTTGGCTAAATTGGTGCTTTAGCTTGATTGACTATTCGATTTTCTAATTGATTTTCTAATCGGCGCCTATTTCCTTGGCAATGCCACGGCTGTAGCTGTCTAGGGCGGCTAAATCGGCCTGGGCTAAGACTTTGTTGCCTAACTTCTCGTAGCAAATGGCGCGCTCTTTATAGCAAATGGGCAAGAGATAATTGCCGCCCTTTTTGGCATTTTCACGATAGTTTTTGCTTAGCTTTACTGCTTCAGTTAGGCTAACTACTGCTTCTTGCCAGTGTCTTAGTTTCTTGTAGCAGTCGGCTTGCGCTAAATAGACATTGGGTGAGGTTTTGCCGCCAGGTGTCTTAATTGCTCTGTCTAAAAGAGCTAGAGCTTGTTCGGGTTTTTCTGCCTTGTTGAGCATCATTGCGGCCTTTGTCAGAAATCTCCATGAGCTGCCCGCTTCGAGGTTAGCGCATTTTTCGTAGTCGCGGCTGGCTTCTATTAAGTTGCCAGAGCCGCCATAGCAGCCAGCTCTTAGTTCGTAAGCCTTCAAATTATTTTCTTTAGCGAGAATACAATTGGCTAGGCCTATGGCTTTTTTGTATTGCTGATCTTCGGCATAGGCCGTTACGGCCATGAGCAACACCTGTTTTGGTGCTTGTTGTAGCGATTTTATTTGTTCAAATTGTTCTAGTGATTCTTCAAATCGTTGTTCGCGACATAGGCAGGCCGCTAGCCACCATCTTCTCTCGTCTTCATCGCCTGGGTGCCTGGCTGTTTTCTGCAATAGTTTGCGCGCCTCGTTTGCCTTGCGCATATCTATGAGGTAGCTCAACTCTTGTTCTGGCAAACCATGTTCGTTCAAAACAGTAGATGCTCGGTGCTGCTCGCCTGCTCGCCCAGGTGCTGGCTCGATTCTTAGGGCTGGCGCGGGGCTTTTGCTTGGGGCTGGCGTCGGGCTTTTGCCTAGGGCCGCAGGAATTAAGTCCGCACCCATGCCCGCGCCAACGCTAAAGACCAGGCAAAAGGCCAGGCGTACAACTGAGTCAAATCTATTTAGCTTCGCTCTGCGCATGATTCTGACTGAAAGAAGAGACCGAATCGAAGCCATAATATTGCTCATGGGAGTAGGGCAATTCTAATGTAGGTGTTGAGTATAGGCCATCGAGTACAGGCCATCGAGTACAGGCTACCGAGTATAGGGCATAGAGCCACAAATTGGGCTTGCCAAGAGGGGCGGCCATGGCTGAACAAATTCTGGCTAATTCTTGCTAGTTCTGGGTATGTATTGGAAGAGAAACCCAGGGGATACGCGATGAATGGAATCACAGAAAAACTTACTAACGCCGTAGCTGATTTGCTCAGCGCTTTATTGGGGGCGCATGGGAAAACTATCGCCAGCCTAGGCAGGTCGTGCTTCAGCCCGTCAGAAGTGACGATGAGAGAATCTTCCGCGCCTGAGCGTAGTATTTGTCAGCTTCAGACTCGCGTCTCATGCGGTTCAGTAACACTGCATAGTCTTTGAGAATGGCCGCTAACCGCCTTTGGGTGAGGCGATTGAGCGCTCCATGGTCGCTAGCGCCCATTAGCTCACTGGCTTTCTTGAAATGCTTTTCCGCTTTGAACAGCAAGCTCAAATGACAGTAAACCAGGGCCAGGCGGTGATGGCAGAGAGCCACGAGCCGATCGCTGATATTAGGTGACGCTTCTAATATGCTTAGACAGCGCTTCAGCAGCTTTTCTGACTGCCAACTTTTGCCTTGTTTGAGGTAGAGGCAAGCAAGGAACATCAAGTCTTCAGGCTGCTTCTCTAGTATGTTTTCAGCTGCAGAAATGTCGGCTGCAACTTTGAGCATATCTTCTGATTCAATTAGTTCTTTGCGTTTCATCATGACGCGGCCGAGGCGAGAATAGGCGTCGCGGAGGCTCTCGTAAAATTCAGGTCGATCGCCTTGAAAATAGGCAAAGTTAGCGGCAATGTACTCTTCTTCAGAGGGGAAGGATTCCTCGTTGGGTAAGAGTTCTACTGTTTTGTTTGCTTGTTCAGTCGCTAGTGATTCATCGGTGCGATTAGCAAGGTTCTGAATCTCGGCTTCTAGTTCCGCTTTAGCTTCTAGTTCTGCTTTAGCTTCTAGCTCAGCTTTTGCTTCTAATTCGGCTTCGATGCGGGCTTCAAGCTTTGCTTCGAGTTCACCTTTGAGTTGGACGCTGGCTACACTTTGTTCGGCAATCAGGCTTTCTAGCCCAGGTTGAGGCTTGTGAAAACTTAAGGCCGGAAGCTCTGTAACAGTGGCTCTATTATCGGGTTGACTTTGAGTTGGTTTGCGGCCCGGTCTTACTCTTCCCCCAACGGCTTCGCTAGGTGTTTGTAGTTTGAGGAAATTCAGTTCCAGTAAGCACTCAGAAACAGCTTTGTTGCTATTAAAGACTTTGACTAAACAGGCTGTAGCCTCGCCAATACTGAGGTGTGCTGCGGTTATCATTTGCTGTAGTGATAGAGCGGCATCAAGTAAGGCCCGAGAAACAAAACCGCGAGCAACAAGCATTTCGCCAATAGGATGGCCGTGAGCTAGCGACAGCTCTAGTGCTTGCAAGACATCGCTCTGTGAGACAATGCCCGCACGCATAAGTAGTTCGCCCAGGCGGATAGCCGCTTTGGTTTTCAATTTTAAGCCTTCATCGGCTTTCATGTTGGGCGCAATCATATCGAGCAAACGGCGAGGATCTTGCTTCAGGGCTGTAATAGCCTGCTCACGCGAGAACATGCCGTCGCGCACTCTAACTTGAAGTTCTAGGGCCGCGTCTAAGTAAGATTCAGTCAGTAAACCCTCGGCTACCAGCACCACCCCTAGTGGCTCGCCGCGTTCTAGGCTTTTGCGGTGGGCAGCTTCCATTTCTTCTTTTTCAATAATTCCAGCATCGATAAGAAGCTCACCAAGCTTGCAGGTGCTGCCTCTCTTCGGAGCTGCAGCTGAGGCCGCTGTAATTTCTTGCAGCGCCTCTTCAAAGGGCTTATCGAAGTTACAAGCGATACCGAGGGCTTTGAGAGCCTTGAACGAATCGACAATGCCGTCTCTTAATAACGACTGTGCTTGCAGTGCTGCGCGCAATTGTTCTGGTTTGAGCCATCCGCGAGCTATCAGTGTCTTACCAATCAGTCGCTGACGTGTACCGGTATCTTTTACCGCTTCATCGAGTTGCCCCTGTGATACCAGGCCAGCCTGGATGAGAATTTCGCCAATCGGCAAATCTGAAATATATGTGCTCACGGACAACGTCGGACCTCTATGAAGAGTACCTTGCTCAAGGCAGTGTACTTTTGAAGCTTAGTTTGGGATTCCTCGAGAATCGGCAAATTGGCTCTACTAATGAAGAGATTATGCTGCTCGTTCTTGCGACCTAGAACTTTAGCATTTGGTTCCATTTTTTCGAGCAAAAAATAGGGAATTTAAATAATTGACTTCTTCAACAATTTGACTGTGTCTTGATTCTATTGGCCTGTAGCGATTGCGAACAAAAAAAGGTCGCTGCAATTAAGAGCGACCTTTTTATTGTTTTGCAACCTATTGGTTAGCCTAGCTCGGAGAGGTCCGCCTTAGGCGATGGTTACCTGTTCACATAGGTAGACATCTTGAATGGCATTAAGCAATTCAACACCATCTTGCATCGGCTTTTGGAAAGCTTTGCGACCAGAGATAAGGCCTGTTCCGCCAGCTCTCTTGTTCACAACAGCAGTCATGATTGCTTGTTCTAAATCGTTAGCGCCTGAGGCACCACCGGAGTTGATCAAGCCTTGTCTGCCCATGTAGCAGTTAGCTACTTGATAGCGAGTCATGTCGATTGGGTGATCGGTAGTCAGTTCGCTGTAAACGCGAGCATCAGTTTTACCGAATTTCAATGCATTGTAGCCGCCATTGTTTTCTGGCAATTTCTGTTTGATGATGTCGGCTTCGATGGTGACGCCGAGGTGGTTTGCTTGCCCAGAAAGGTCGGCAGCGAGTGAATAATCTACATCACCAACTTTGAAAGCGCCGTTGCGCAAATAGCACCAGAGAATTGTAGCCATACCAAGATCGTGAGCTTCTTTGAAAGCTTTTGAAACTTCTTGAATTTGTCTAGTTGATTCTTCAGAACCAAAGTAGATTGTTGCTCCAACAGCTACTGCGCCCATATCCCAGGCTTGTTTGACAGAACCAAACATAATTTGGTCGTAGCCATTTGGATAGCTCAAGAACTCGTTGTGGTTCAGCTTTACGATGAATGGAATTTTGTGAGCATACTTGCGAGCAACAGAGCCGAGCACGCCGAATGTGGAAGCAACAGCGTTGCATCCGCCTTCGATTGCGAGCTTAACGATGTTTTCGCCATCAAAGTAAATTGGGTTTTTAGCGAAAGATGCACCGCCTGAGTGCTCAATGCCCTGGTCAACAGGAAGAATTGAGAGGTAGCCAGTATTGGCTAGACGGCCGGTGTTGAAAAGTGTTTGCAAGCTCTGCAGTACGCGTGGTGAACGGTCAGAGATCATGCCGATGCGGTCTACGAAGTCAGGACCAGGTAAATGCAGATGCTCTTTAGGGAAGCCTTTGCTCTGGTGTTCGAGGAAGTAAGAAGCCTGTTTGCCCAGGGCTTTTTCGATTTTTGATAGTTCGGTCATAGTTGGCATGGGTTAGCCTCCAATGGTAACAATTGGTTGTAGGGTCAACGCCAAGTCTGCCCCGGCTTGATTACAAGGGCCAAATGTATCAGAGAGGGGCCAGAGAGCGGCGAAAACGTACAAAAACATCAATGTTTTTGATACCTATTGTAATGTCAGGCTGAGGTCGACTGAAGCCAATCGCTAGCTAGGCTTCGCTTGGTTGCGATAGCTCTAAAAGTACTCCGCCTGTGGCTTTGGGGTGGACAAAGGCAATTTTTGCGCCACCGGCACCGATTTTGAAAGTCTCGTTAATGAGCTTGGTGCCGCTACTTTTCAACTTGCTGAGATCGGCTTCTATGTCTGCCACGCCGATGCAGATGTGGTGAAGGCCAGGGCCTTTCTGGGCCAGGAATTTGCCCACAGGAGTATCGGGAGAGAGTGGCTCCAGCAGCTCGATATGGGTGTTGCCAATATCTAACTTGGCTACCTTTACACCCTGTTCTTCAACGATTTCGACCTCAAGCTTTTTCAGGCCTAAGCCCTCGTAAAAGGGCAGTGCCTCAGCTATGGAGTGAACCGCTATGGCGATATGATCTAGTCGTTTCTCGCCACACTCGCCAGGGCTCACAGGCTTCATTTGTTTTCTCTCTTTTGACTAAGGACCAAAGCCAGAATACTTTTCAAGGAATTTGTTCACACCGTTGAATTTGCGATAAATACTAAATTGATCGTATTCGGGCCAGGTGGACATCAACCGAGTTGCTCTCTCGATCAAGCTAACTTGATCAAAGGGGCCCCAAACCTCGCCTCTAAACTTAGGATCATAATAAAAACCATTGATCTTGTCGGTGAGGTTGACAGTAGTATCGATGTTGACAAGAAAGGGCTGACCATCTGGCCTAACAGGAAAATATATTTCTTCTCCCGGTGGAGTCACTAATAAGTCGACAGGTGCTTCTACCGCTGGTGGTTCCGGCAAGTTATCGCGACGGGCTTCACCGGGCTGAGCCCATGACATTTGCAAGGCGGCAAGGCTGAGCAGGGTAACTGCTAGCTGGGTCTTCTTTGACTGACTGCGAAAGAGCATTGAATTTTCCTGGACCGGCCGCTAAGTGCTCAACGAACAGCTACATGATACGGCTATAGTCTCAAACTTTAAATATGGCCTAACTTAAAATACGCTTGGTTAAGCAGATCGCCTGCAAAAGAAGACCATCTTTTAGGTAAACTTTGCCAGGTGTAGAGCTGAGAAAATGTGGGGACGAAATGGCTGAGAAGAAAAATTCACCAGCATCTGGTCGGGTAAGTGAAGCTCCAGTTAGAGAAAGACTCAAATGCGAGGTTCTCAAGCTGAGTTTGCGATTGACTCCAGCTTTAGTTTTTAGTCTTGCCATGACCATTGGTTTGACTGGCGGTTTTTGCCCCGCCGCTTACGGACAGACCGCTGAGATAGCATCATTGAAGAAGATCTCAGTGGATCCCAACCATCGCATCATCTTTGAATATGCCAGCGGGGGCGTAAAGGCTCCACCACAGCTCTTTGAAATGCCTTCACCAGACCACCGTTTGATCATTGATTTGCCTGGCGCCGCAATTGATACGGCCACCATGCCTAGCGCCGATGATCTTTCCGCTGAAGTCAATAAAGTTTTCCCTGCCATCAAGCGGGTGCGCTTCCTTACTCCAATTAAGGACGTTCCTACTGTTAGAGTGGCCTTTGATCTGGCTATCCCTGCCAAAATCAAAGCTGAATTGCGAATCTTAGACGGGGCGGTCTCTCTCGGCCTTAACGAAGAATATACTCAACCTGTTACCGCTAGTGTTACGGCAGAGAGTGAAGCGCCAGCTCCGGCAGCAGCAGCGGCCGATGTCTATAGTCAGTATGCCAAAGCCATGGTGGCGCAGAACCCTGAGCAGCCTGACGACAAAGGTGAGTGGGGGCCGCGTAAAGGTAGCGCTGATGAATTAAGAGGAGTGACCCAAGGTTTCAAGCCCTTGGTAAGCTCCGCTGCTCTGAACACACCTTTAATCGAGCCAAACTTAAATGCTGTTTTGCCCACAGCCAAGAAGCCGACGGCAGTAGAAACTGCAGCTCCTGCTGAGGTGCCTAATCGCGCCGCTGCTAGTGAATCGGCAAGTAGTGTAGCTGAGACAAATGCGGCGCCATCAGCAACTGCTGATACCGCCAATAGTGGCTGGAACTTCGCCACGGGTGATAGCCAGGCTAAGGCCGATGCTCCAGCACCCTTGCGCGATACCACACCTGATGTGCAGATAACTGCTGCGGCAGCCGCTCCAGCCCCAAGTACGATTGACGAAGCTGCTGCTGCTATTGAACAAGAAGCAGCACCGGCTCCAGTGGTGAAGAAGGCTGCTGCCGCTCCCGCCCCTGTTAAGAGGGTTGTGGCTGCTGTCCCAGCGCAGAAAGCGGTGCAGAGAACTGCTCCAGTGGCCAGAGCTGCGGCTCCAGCTGCTGAAGTTCAATCTGAAGTAGCGCAAGCAGAAATGCCAGCTTCCTCCCAACCAAGTGAAGAACCCGAGAAAACTAGCTCTGAGACAGCCGCAGCGGAGCAACCAAACAACGCCGATAGTAATGAAGGCGGAAACAATCCTAAGATTCAGGCTCGCCGCTTCTTCAATAAAGCTGTAAAAGAGCATCTCTCCGGTCAGGTTGCCCAAGCAATTGCTGACTACAAAGCTGCTCTGGTGATTGATCCTGAATTGGGAGATGCCCACAGCAACCTTGGTCTGGCCTACAATCAACAGCATAACTACGCCAATGCTCTGGCTGAGTTTCGCAAAGCCCTGGCTGTTAACCCATCTGACGCCATAACCTACAATGGCGTGGGAGCTGCATTGCGGGCCCAAAAAGACGTGCCTGGCGCCATTAAAAATTGGGAGACATCTGTCAAGCTTAATCCTAAGTTGGCAGTGGCTCACTATAATCTTGGCACTGCTTACGAGAGTCAGGGTGACCTTGATAGGGCCATGGTCTCGTATGAAAATGCTACTCGCAACGATCAGCGTCTGGGCGAAGCTTTCTACCGCATGGGCTTAATCATGATGAAGAAGCACAAATCGGAAGAGGCTAAAGAACAGTTCAAGCGTGCTTTGAAGATCTCAGAGAATTCTGACTATTCTGAAGACGCTCGCCTGAAGCTGGCTTTCATTAGCAAAACCAAGTAGATCGCTAGTGCCAGCTTTGCTGTTGTTTGGCTTTGTATTGAGCTAGCTCGCGTTTGTCAATGCGAGTGGCGTCAATATCTCGTCCATTAGGGTCGGCTATCGAGCTATATTCTTGGCTGATTTGGCTCGCGAGTTCGCGGATCATAGTGCTAGAGCCATTAGTCTTTTGATTTTCAAAATGGTTTTGGGCTGACACACCGTACTGATCTAAGTTGCCGTAGCGACCACCGGCTGCACTCATAGCTTGCAGCGTGTTATCGAGGTAGGCCACTTTGAGCTTTTCGATAGCATGGGGGTCTTGTTCTAGCAGGGCTTGTTTGATAGCTTGCCAGCGTTCTGCTGATCTCTCTAAGGTTATTTTATTTGCTGTTTCTTCATCAAAACCAGCTCCTCCGCGATCTGCCGGAAGTTTGAAGTTGAGCTTTGATTCTTTCTCAAAGGCGGCCAGATCTTGCCGCATTAGCTTGAGGGCGCTTTCTGGGCCGTCTTCTTTGTAGGCTTTAAGAGCTTCCTTAACAATTAGGCTTTGCGGTGTGTCACCGCCAATGGTGGCGTTGCTGCCTTTCTCAGATTCTGTTTTCTGCTCTATTTGCAGCTGAGGCAAGAAGTTTTTTGAATCACCAGCCAACTTAGTCATTTCTTGCAGGGAAATTCGCTGAGACTCTGGTGTGGCACTAAAATTGAGCGAAATATTGTCGGGGAGATTTGACTCTTTTACCAGGTCAGCTGGTCTTGTTGATTCCATTATTACTAGCTCCATGACTACGGTAGAAACGCTTTACTCGGGGGCGGCGGGAGATTGACTCAATCTCCACAACGCCAAGGTAAGAGGCGAAAATTACAGTGTCGTGGCAGTCTAGTTTTTGATTTTTTCTACTAATGCTGTGGTGCTTTTCATTGGTACCAGGGCAAGCAGTTGCACCTTGCCGCCAAACGATTCAACCACCGGCGTTTCAGCCAGTTGCCCGGTGGTATAGTCGGCCCCTTTGACGTGAATATTTGGTTTGACTTCAGTGAGGAACTCGACTGGAGTATCTTCAGGAAAGATGTAAACATAGTCTACGGCTCCCAGGCTGGCCAGAAGTTCGGCCCGGTCGGCTTCGCTATTAATGGGTCTGTCTGGCCCCTTTAAACGCTTCACAGAGGCGTCAGAATTGACTCCAACAAAGAGGCAGTCGCCCAGTTCGCGGGCTTGTTTAAGAATGCGAGCGTGGCCGACATGCAAGATGTCGAAGCAACCATTGGTTGAAACAACTTTGCGCCCTTGTTTTTTCTCTTCGTCAGCCACGGCGGCCAGCTCAGATTGGCTCAGTATGCGACCCATAATTCCTCAAGCTATAATCTATCCTCAGTTAGTCTAACAGAGCGCTGCCCATATTATTCTTCGCTCTTGAGGCCAGTGAATTGCTGTTGCAGAACCCTATCAATAATCGCATCACTTTATTATTTGTCCTCTTCGTTTGCTGTTTAGTTTCGGCTTTCTGGCTTCAAGGCGAGGCTGCACCACAGTCTAATTCGGACTTTGTTCAAGAGTTATTGCTTAAGTCTAAGCAGTGCTTGGGAAGAGAAATGTGGAAACCTGGCTATGGCCTTACTAAGGGCACCTTGGGCTGCGCTGCTGCTGTGTGTAATGTCCTTAAAGCCAGTGGAAACTCGTCTGTACACAGTGCAGTGGTGACAGTTATGCGCCGTCAGCTTTTAGCTCCGCCAAATTCGTGCCGGGAATTTGTTGTTCGCAATGGTGAAGGGCCTGCCATTGACGATGGTGTTCTCTTGCGCTGCTGTCAGCCTGGCGATATTTTGTATTCGATTGCTTAGATTCTCTGGGGTTGAGAGCAAGAAGAATGTGGTGAATTCAAACAAGTAGCGCGACCGGCGCTAGCGCTTGGCAACCTGCGCTTTCGCCATAAATTAGTAGTATGAGCTGTAATTAGAGAGAAGCTATGCTCTATGAGATTCAATTTCTTGTTCTAACTCAATACGCCCGAGTAAGTTGTAAAGATACCTTTTCCTCTCGCACCATAGAAAATTCCTAAACCTTCAACCTAAATCAAAATGACCATCTGACAGTCTCATGCGGCGCTCACCTGAGTGTTGTTGAGATCTAGATTTAGGGCCGAGGTGATGGGAAGAGACTTGATGCGATAGACTCCACAAAGCACTGCCAAGCTTTAACAAGTCATAGCCACCGCCGCCAGGAAACAAAACGTAGTAGTCGTCGTAAATCTCCAGCGCTGTGGCATTGACCATAAGGGAACATCTTATGAAAATGTCGTTTAACCTCCTCGTGCTTGGCACAGATAACGAAAGCAGGCTTGTCCAGCTCCGTTCCATCTGCAGCCAAAGCAACGTGTCCTTGACTGAACCAGGTCAACTGCGCGCTCTACCGGCAGCGGAATTGGCTCAGCAAGTCATTCTTATCGCCGGTGATTGCAGTGGCGAATCTCTCGCTGCGATTGTTCGCGAGCTGGCTGATGCCGGTGCTGTGCCGATCTTGGTGGTCGATGCCCTGCATTGTTCGCCCACGGCATCCCCTGCCGCTTTCCACTCCACCCTTGGGCATATGGCTGAACTTCCGATTCAGTCCACCGTGGTGGCTCAAGTCAAAGGTCTGGTGCAAAGCACTCGGCTAATGCTCTATCGCTTTCCCAAGGCTGATTGCACCGCCACCATCATGGTTATTCTTGGGGCTGGCACTGCCGCCGCTCGAGTATTGACCATCACGCGTCTGCTCCCGCCCTACCAAGACCAGGAGTCATTTCCTGGAGGTTTCCTCAATCCCCATTTTGAGAGCCTTCCTGGCTGCGGTGCCCGTGAAGGTAGTGAGGAGACCAATGTTGTTGTGCCGGAAGCTGAACTGCAGCTTCTTGATGTGCGCTCGCGACCCGAGCGTGACGAACGTGGACACGTGGTCGATCACGGCTACATGTGGCTGGTGCCTAAACATCTGGCTGCTCAGGTGGAAGCCTCAGTGCAGGCCGGAGACGATGCCAAAGCTGGCAGTGCGCGCTTCGTCTCTGTGTCAGGCTTGCTTGATGCC
>CAJXZK010000113.1 GCA_913063055.1 uncultured bacterium | reverse complement strand
GGTAGAAATCCACGGGCATTGAAAAGCTGCCGAGCTTTTTTCATTGCTTCTTCAAAAGGCCTGTTCTCATAACCTTTAAGCGAATTGCAAGCGATAAAACTGGTCAGCGGCCAAAAACAATTGAGCGGCCGAGAGGCCTCCAATACACTAGCTTGAATTGCAGTAGCCGATATTATTTTAGTCATCTAGATTGTCTCCTTCGAGGCACTACCAGAACTAGGAACCTTCAAACCAGCGAAAAATCTCTGAGCAATATGATCGACATAAAAACCATTGAGGGCATGGACATAAAAGGCTTTGCCAAGCTCACGAGCCGAGACCAGATAGCGCGCCAAAGCCACTAGAGCAAAAGCAACAATAGCGACGGGGAGAAGCCAATTCTGCTCATTCAATTCAGGAGCGATACGGGCATCAAACATGTGGGCTAAGAGGTCCGAAGTAAATACAAGCAGAAGTCCAAACACACCAGAAGCAAACAAAAGCGCAAAGTTGACGCGCTTTAGGGCAGACAGACTGGTACAAATTGCTGCTGATGCTATCAAGACAGAAAGAGCAGTTTCACTGCTAACAGAATGCTCATGCCACAACCACAGTCCAAGAGGAAGAGCGACAAAAAGGAGAAGCCCCGTCAAAGTCAAAGACAAGCGCACGGTGGAGGGGGCAAGGCCAGAATCAGAATTGTCTTGCTCAGAAAAGTTCCATCGCTTTTTCAATAGACCTTCTGAGACCGCGCTACCCGACTGTAGAAACATATGACACTTAAACAAACCGTGGGCGACAAGATGAAAAACAGCAGCTGGAATAGCGCCTGAAGCACATTGCAGACACATGAAACCCATCTGGCCGACCGTGGAAAAAACCAATTTACGTTTAACATCCGATTGTGCCGACATGATTAGTGTTCCGGCCACAGCAGAAAGGGAGGCAAGCATCCCCCAAACTATCAAGACAAAAGAAGACTCTTGCAACACTGGCCAGAGCCGAGCGGCCAAAATTGCCGAGACATTTACTACACCAGCATGCAGTAAACCAGAGAGTGGAGTTGGGGCTTCAAGAGTGGCGAGCAGCCAGCGGTGAAATGGAAACAGGGCAGATTTAATCGACATAGAAAGAACTAAGAGCAAAGCAACAACAGCACCGAGGTGAAACGGCATGGTATAGCCCCACAACTCAACACTCTTGCTCAATTCAGAGATGCTCTCAGGCAACTGCGAAATTGTTACGGTGTGACAGCAGTTAAACAGAATTGCCACTGCCAGTCCGAGCAAAAAATCACTGGCTAAGTGATGCTGCAAAACAAGCTTGGCCGCTCCCTCTGCCTCTTGGCGCATAGCCAGCAGGCGCCACAAGATCATTGAGATGCCATTCCAGCACAAGAGAGAAAAAACTAAATTGTCGGAAACCACAAGAAGACTAGACACGGTGGACAAAGCCAGCAAATGTCGAATAAAACTCAAGCGGTTCTTATCACCCACCAGGTAACGTTCACTATAGAAGAGAACTACACTAGCGATAAAGGCGATTACAAGAAGCAAGCAGGAGGAAAAGAAATCGAACCTGAAGTCTAAGATACTAGCCAACCAAGAAAAGCGCCAATCAAATGGCTTCGCACATGCGGCAATGAAAGCGCAGGTAGCAAAAGCCAAAGAGCAGAGTTGAGAGAAAAGCAATGCACGCAGCTTGAGAATTTCACTGCCAAGCAAGAAGCTGACTAAAAGCGCTAGAGCCGGTAATAGCAAAGTGCAAAATTGATTAAGGACAAAGACTCTTTCTTCCATAAATTATTGACTCCACAACTCTTCTAAGTTATCTGACAAACCCTTCAAGAACATTTCGTCATTTGCAGATACTTGAATATATGAATACATGATTTTTTGCGAGTATATAAAGAAGCGACTGCTTTTGTCAAATCAAAACAGCCGCTCACTGGCGGCTGACAAAAGCGTACAACTAGAAAAACAGGCTAAATCCAAGCAGAGCTTGAGGCAAAGCCGCTAGCGAGAACAATACAGATCTTAACTACTTAGCTTTAGAAGCGGGCTTATTGGTCGTCTTAGCCTTCTGACTTGTGCCATTAGCTTTAGCGCTAGGCTTGGCCTTTGACTCAGAGCCCCAGACAGTTAATACGGTTTGTACTGCCGACATCATCTTTTCTACTTCTCCGGCATCGGGCAAAATAAAGCCAGTGCCACCCATGATCCACTTGGCCAATTCAGCATTGCGCAGGTGATAGAAGACGTTGCGGCCTTCCCGACGCTCAACTACTAGATGATGACTGCGCAAAACCGCAAGCTGCTGCGACACCGCAGCGTGATTAATGCCGAGAATATCTTTTAAGTTACCGACAGTGCGGTCTTCGGCCTTCAACTCTTCAAGAATACGAATACGCACCGGATGAGACAACACTCCGAAAAGCTTTGCTAACTCTGCACATACAACAGCTCTATCTGGCATTTGCGCTCCGCCCTACAAATTAGTGCTCCGTCTCTCTACCGCGAAGCATTAATACCGACAAACCTCTGCAAACATTAGCATATATAGAAATCCTTAAACAAGTCAAACTACTAAATAATGACGCTAAATACTACAAGTCACTGCCTTAAAGGCCGCCAGGGCTTGCAGGTATTCGACATGGGTCTCCACCAAGCGCATTTGCGCCTCTGCAGTCGTCCGCTCTCTCTGATTCACTAGAAACAAGGTGCTGTCCCCAGCGGAGAAGCGCAAACGTTCACCCACTTCGACCTCCTTAGCTTTCTTCACCTCTAAGGCAGTGGCCTCAAAACGTTCGACTGACGTATTGATAGCAGATACCGTATCGTCAACTTCAGCTTGAATACGCTGCTTCTCGGCTTTCTCGTCAAGACTAAGCTTGCGGAGCTTAAGCTGAGCAGCCTGCACCTGACCGCGGGCGGTGCGCTGACGAAGAGGAGCAGAGATTGTCATGCCCCCTCTCATAACAGAGCCTATACCCTGCAAACCTGTATCAGCTCCTTGAGCAAAATAAGCATCCATTGCAGGCAAAATCATATTCTGCGCCAAGCGTAAGGCAATTTTTGTCTGTTGTCGCTCTAGATCAATCTTCTTTAGCTCAGGTCGACGCTCAGCCGCTTGTTTTCGCCCCTCGAACCAAACCGATTCGAGCATTTGACTTGGTTCTGGCCCCAGGGTCGGGACCTCCGAAATAGGCGGCAATGCTTTAGGATTGCCGTTCTCATCCCAGAAAAATACTGACAAAAGCAGAGTAGCTTTCTGGAACTCTCTTTGTGTCTTTACGAGAGTTGCCTGTCTTCGCTGAATCTCCTGTTCCGACTCAGTCACATCTAAGGCCGGTGAATCACCACTTTGCACCCGTAACTTGATCTGATCCACGCGAGCCTCAGCAAGTTTGAGCAAGTTATTGGCAATGTCAACGCGCGCCTTTGCACCAACCCAGTCAAAGTAAGTGGCTGCGGCCTTAAGCAAAACTTCCAGGCGCGTACCGCCATAAACCTGCGCGGCCAAGGGTTCACCTAATTTTGCTTGTTGCTCGGCCGCTGACTTTTCATTTATTCTCAGGCCGCGCATTAAGGGCACACTAAACCCAGCAGAATATTCCCCAGCCCGACCGCTTGGAATGAATGGAGTTTTTGTATCATTCGGGTTCAAACGAAACTGAGTAAAAACCTTGATACCAGATCTGGTGAGCAAATCTACCCGACTTTCATTATGAACAGCTTCCTTTGCCTTGCCAGGATTAACAATATCTTGGATGCGAAGATACTCATTCACACTAGACAGTACAGGATCAAAGGCACCAGCCTTTTCTAGGCGCTTTGCCCCAGCAATCTGTCGCTCAGCATCGGCACTCAAAAGCTTCGGATAGTTTTTATCAACACTCCTGATAAATGACTCAAAAGAAAAACCATTCTCCGATAAGTTAGTACCCAAGCGCATCAAACGCAGAGGGAGGACACTATCATCGTTACTAGCAGCAGCAGAAGTACTGGCAATTTTTTTTGCCTGAGCTTGAGCCTGAGCTTGCGATAGAGCCTTACCTTGATTAGCCGGAACTTTATCTAAAGCCGAAGCAGCCTGAAGGTTATGAGAAGACAGAAACAAAACAAGAGCAAGAGAAAGTAAAACCGTCCCTTTTTGTGTATCAAATTTATCTTTGCTAGCAATATGGCTCAATGCAGAACCTTTCTCTTCTTATTGTTTACTTTGACTTGCGCTTTGTTTCGGACTTACCAACATCAGAACCTTTATGCAATCCCAGCTCCTCAGGCTTTACAGTAGGCGGGAAGGAATTGAACTGCCGCCACAACTCAAAGCCAAGAGGAACAGTATCGAGCATAATCCAACCACTAGCCTCAGCACCAGGACGCAAAAATTTTGAAGATGGCCATGGCTCGTCACGGCCACTAGCGATCAAATCAAGGTCTGGTTTCACAATCACACGATAGCAGCTCTTACCATCATCACTGGCATCAATAACAGCCACTTTCCCACCGAAAGTGCCGACAGCAATGGACGGCCAGCCAGCAAACTGCAGAGCCGGCCAACCAGCAAACTGTAAGCGCACGGGGCGACCAACCGAGACCAGAGGAGCATCGTTATCGCTGATAGTTAGCTCAGCTGCTAAATCTTCTGTCTGTGGCGCAAGTACGGCCAGAACTGTTCCAGAGTCAACGGTTTCACCAGCTCCCACACACATAAGTCGGACAATCTTTCCATCGCAGGGAGCATAAACTTTGCGTTGCTCCATGCGCCTTCGAAGATTCTGCAGATCGATATCTAACTTACAAATATCGGCTGATGTTGTTTCAACCGTCTCTGTTGCAGAGGCAATAGCAGCAGCAATAGAACTCATTGCAGCTTCGGTATCGGCGGCTACTTTATCTTGATCAAGAACGGCCACAGTTTTATCACGATAAGCAATATCTAAAGCAGCAATTGCTCTTTGCACTTCTGTAACTGCCCGTGTGTGGTCGAGCTGAGCCAGCTCAAGGTCGCGCCTCGAGCGCACACCTTTGTCAAACAGCTCCTTCAAACGCTGTAAATTCAGTTCGGTCGTGACCGAATTTTGCTTTGCCGCCTCGATTGCTTGTTTCGCCGCTTCAATGCGGTCGTGAGCCTGCGCCGAACGCTCTTGAGTTGATGGAATAGCCGCACCCTGAGAGAGCTTGAGACTAGCAACCTGTCGCTGCAATGCCTGAGCACGAACTTGAGCGGCTTTGCGCCGGCCAATCAAGGCTTGCTTCTGAGCCTCAAGTTGCTTTATTTGCTGCGGATCTAGAAACTTGGAATCTAAATCAAGCAGCTCAGCAATCAATTGTCCTTTCTTAACGGTCTGCCCATCGCGCACATGCCAGCTCTTCAGACGAGCTGGTATCTGCGCCTCAATGCTCTGAGGCCTGTCCATAGGCGAAAGAATCATAATCTTGCCAATACCGGTGATAGATTGTTGCCACGGCACAAAAATCAAAATACCAGCTAGTCCTAGAAGGAAAAGGCTAAGAACAATAGCAAGAACCACATAACCACGCGATGATTCTACAGCCTTAAGTGAACGATACTGCTGCGACTGATGAGGCGAAGCTTGAGCAGGCAAAACTTGAGCAGGTAAAACTTGCGCAGGTAAAACTTGGGCAGGCGAAGTTTCTGCTGGGTCAGCGTCTATTTTCTCCACTAGTTGCCTCCTCCGTCACGCGCAGTTTTACGTCGTTCGAATGCGCGAATCTGTTTAGCCAGATCTGGAAATAGTGTTGAAAACTCACTTTCATTTCGCCAAGCTAAATCAGCCGGTGAAGCTGATTCAACGATCACACCATTAGACAAAACGTAAACTTTGCTTGAACGCATAACAACTTCTGCATCGTGTGAAATATCAAGAACAGTCCACAAATTTTCGGGAGCAAAAAGAGCATCAATGATTTTCAGCTTAGTCTTCTCATCTATACCGGTAAAAGCTTCGTCTAAAATTAGCAGCCGGGGGCGTTCAGCCACAGCTCTAGCAATCAGCAAGCGCTGTACTTGACCCCGTGATAAGTTCCGACCACCACTGACAAGCATGGTGCTAAGACCATAGGGAGCATTTACAAGATCGTCAGAAAACTGAGCAAGCTCAAGGGCCCAACGCACATCTTGATGAGAGACAAAAGACCTACCCAAGCTGACATTATCTTCGATTGTTCCCTCAAAGATTTCGTTTGTGTCTCCAACTAAACCGACACTGCGCCTTAGGCTCTTTAAGTCGATATCTCGAATGTCTAAACCAGCCATTTCAATTGTGCCGTTAGAAGCTTCATGCAACCCGCACAGAATCGAGGCGATGGTAGATTTACCTGCACCGCTCGCGCCCACAAGACTAGCTCGTTCACCAGCCTGCAAACGCAAATCTACACCAGCCAGAATCTCCCGACCCTGATTATAAGAAAATCTGATTCCACGACAGGCCACGCTCAAGCCGCAACTATTGAACGGCAATTCAATGCCATTACTTCTCTCCAAAGGCAGATCGGTAAGATGACCAACCTTATGCAAACCGGTTAACAGGTCATAGAAAGTATCACAATTGCGTATCAACTTTTCTAGCGCCGCCAGCACTGTCAAAACTACAATCTCGGCAGCCACCAACTGACCTAAAGTCAACTGCCGATTAATCACAAGCCAACCACCAACGGCCAATATACCAGCGCTGGCAAGAGCTTGAAACAAATAGGTACCCAGAGCTTGGCGAAAAAGGACAGCAAAATGGGCTCGCCGCGCACAAAGGTACTTCATCACTAAGTTATCGGTGCGCTGATTGAGGTACTGCGACGTACCATTTGTCTTAAGGCTGGTTTGACAACGCCCCATATCTTCCAGCCATTCAGCCAGCCGGTATTTCAACACTGACTCGGCAATACTTGTTCTAAGACCGCCGATTCCAAGAACAGCAGTGGCAAATGTAACAAAGATAATGATTATCAGGTCAAACGCCAACAAAAAGGGGCTATAGAAAGCCATGAGCAAGAGGCCAACAAAAACCTGAAGCAATGCCGTTGGCATCTCAAGCAAAAGCTTGCCCCAGGCCTTTTGAACATTTACCACATCGAAGAAACGATTGATCAACTCTGGCATATACTCACCAGTCAAAGCTGCGGCCTTGATTTCGGGTATACGCTCGCTCAGCAAAAGCGTAATTCTGGCGAAAATTCTCTGCTCTAAATTTTCCACCAGGCTCAATTTCATTATTCGCAGGATACTGCTAAAGACTAGACCAGCCAGTACAAGCAGAGAGAGAACAATAAGTGGCTGCAGAAAAATACCAGCTGCAATGGTATTGACCAGAGCCTGGGCGGCAAGAGGGACAGCCAGAGAGATAAAACCGGTGATAAGAGTGTAGGTGAAGAGCACAAACAAATCACGCTTATCTTCGATAAGCATATCCCAAAGGCGCATTAGAGGCGAAACTCCATGAGCACCGCCAGAATGCTCTAGGTCGACAGACTGACCGGAATGAAATGATTGTTGCGATCCAACCACTCCACTAAGCCCTTCCGCTCTCATAAGTTCCACCACTCCAACTAACCAGTGAGTAAACCAATAAATGCTCCAACAACCAAACAGGCCAGCTGGCAGCCGAACATAGCCCCAGACTAACACGACAAACCAACTTATGCAAGTATTTGAATATATAGAGATCTGAAAGAGTATTGAAAGCATCGGCTGGTAGGTCGCCAAGCAGCGAGTGCTAAAATTACAACCATGGAGACTCAATTAACGGCAAAAGCACCTATAAAGAGTAAAAACATTGTCTCCAGGTCTTTGCAAAAGATGCGGCAAATCGCAATCGGCCACTAGAGCCGGTTCACTTACCTCTTTCTTCTTTCAGCATAAGTACTGTCAGTGCAGAGTACTTCAAGCAAAAAGCAAAAGCCAAGAAGAGTCGCAAAACTCTATCTGCAAAACATGCGGAAAAGCTCGTCCCGGGAAGGAAAGCGCTGGTTCATTTACCTCGTTTCTATTCCAAGAGCTACGTTGTAAATGCCCTCGCCCTTCTAGCCAAACACACAGCAAAAGCCGTAGCGAAACTCGCACACCTACAGCCACGAGACAGGCTCAACGGCGACAATTTACCGTTAGCCACTTAAATACACTGGGCGATACCTCACAAACGGCATTTCGTCCGGGAGAGATAATCGCAGGAACTTTCCTTATCAACAAGCAAATTGGCTCAGGGGGAATGGGTGTAGTTTACTTGGTCAAACACACCGCCCTGAACAAACAGTTTGCTCTAAAAGCCTTAGCACCAGATTTGGTCAACGAGCAAAACTGGCTACGCTTTAAGGCCGAAGCAAAAACTATGGCTTCACTGAACCACCGTACTTTCGTTAAAGTCTATGATCTTGGCCTACATGCAAAAACAGTACCGTTTTACTCGATGGACTATCTCAGTGGCCGCACCCTTGAGACAATACTGGCTGAAGACGGCCCAATTAAGCTGCGACAAGCCATAGAGATCTTTTTGGAAGTTCTAGACGGACTCGCCTACGCCCACAGTCACGGCATTATTCATCGTGACATCAAACCGGCAAACATCATGATATGCACTACCAATAGCACTACTGCTAATGGTGCCAGCAATGGGGTGACAGTGGTAAAGATCTTAGATTTTGGCATATCTAAATTTGTCGGTACCGATGGCAAAAAGGCGCAAAATCTCACGGCCGCCGGAGACATATTCGGCAGCCCCTATTACATGAGCCCAGAACAGTGTAGGGGCGAGACCGTCGATGGACGCTCAGATATTTATTCAATTGGCTGTTCACTGTTCGAGTCACTGAGCGCACTTGTTCCCTTCGAAGGAAACAACTCTATCGAAATCGCTCTATTACACCAAGAGCAAGAGCCGCCAAGACTATCTGAAATTATTCCTGAGCTTGAATTGCCGCCATCAATCGACCGGGTCATCGCCAGATGCCTGGCAAAAGAACCGGCCGAGCGCTACCAATCAGCTAAAGAACTTTCAGCCGATCTAGTACGCATTAGAGAAGGCCAAGACGTTCAAAACTACAATTTATCATATCCAGAAACCACTTCTAGAAGACCCACTCAAAAGAAAGTGGCAATAATTAGCGCTATAGCAGCCGCACCGCTAATAGTGGCAGCAGCGGCAACACTAATGACGACGGGCGCAGCCGAGAACAAACAGCCTAGCTCTCCCAATCAAGCCAACAGCGACCTAGTAAATCTGGATTCGGCAGCGCCACTAAATCAATTGAAGCAGACTGAGAATAAACGAGCGTTCAACAACAAAGCCTCCACAATCGAGAAGCAAGAATTCGACAACGCAAACACCAGCCATACAATAGCCAATATAGAGTTGATAGAGCGATTAACAAACAAAGAGTCAGACCTGCCAATCGTCAAAAACGTGCTAATAAAAGAGTTTATTAGAAAGAGAACTGAGCCCTATTCAACAGTAAAAATAATTGCTGGCGAAAAAGTAAACTGCTTCAATTTCCCGACCGACTTTAGCCTCGGCACTATCGGCTATGCAAAACCCGGCTCGAAGGAATGGACGACTGCCCCAGCCCGAGGAACGGTAACTACCATCTATGGCAGACTGCTTAGCATTACGGCCGAACAAGAGTTACTGACCTATCCCGAGCTACTAAACTACTTTAGGCCAAACGAAATTGGCACTGTCAACTTCAACGATTCACAAGTACTTCCAGTTAAGCTACTCCAAGCCCTAGCAAAGCAAGCGCAGTTGCATGGCCTCGAGCTGAGAGGCACCAGGCTAAGTGATAAAGACATACCCTTGCTAGAAAAATTTCAGGCTCTTAAGTCTTTAGACATTGGCAATACAAAGATCACGAGTGCTGCTCTGGCAAAATGTAAAATACTGCCCCAGCTGCAAGCACTACATGCCAACATGCTAACTGATGTCACTCCAGTGCTGGCCGCTCTCGTGAAAAGCAACAAACTGACTGAGCTCAATCTCAACAGTGTTAAATTAAGCTCCGAAGACTACGCCCTCATTTCTCAAATAACCAACCTACAGATTCTGTCACTAAAAGAATCGGCTATCAAAGACGCCGACCTACTAAAACTATCCTCCCTGCCCAATCTCACCACCCTGTATATTGATCGTTGCGGCAATCTCACACCGACTACAATTGATACCCTGAAAAGATTCAAAAGCCTAAAAGAACTAAGACCCCCAGACCAGATCGAAGAGCTATTCAGCGATGAGGCACTGCACCAATCCCTTCCCCATTTGCGGGTAATCTGAACTAATTAGTTCTCGCGCTGCCACAACTCTGTCATTTTTCTAGCCGACAATTGCAAAACGACTAGAAATAGAATCAGCGGAAGAAACTAACGTGATTATTACGACAGAAGTCGTAAACTCGGCAAAATCAGCTCGACGACGTCGAGAAAGACTCTATTTTGTGTATATAGAGTGACAGGAGACAATCTGTGTCAGACGCGCCTAAAAACGAGAGCAAAGAGAAGGAGGGGAAAGCCGCTCCTGATTCGCATTTACACCTCAGCAGCGAGCAGCTGCAGGCCTTGCCCAAGACTGCCAAATTGGAGACAACGCTGTTCGACATGGCGAAGAAGTCTCTATCTGACCGCAGCCAGGTAAGCGGCGAGCCCACAGCGAAAAACAACATCTACCATGAATTAAATCGTGTCATGGGCCTGAATCATTACCCACAGGCACATCTAGATGGAAAAACGGAAATTTCAGACAAAGACTTACCGAAAAGCTGGAACAACGTTCGCAGCCATCAGCAGTTTGCTCTCTATGATAGCTCTCAAGGTAAAGCCGAGACCAAGCCTGAGGCGAAACCAGAAAGCAAATCTGAGACCAAGCCTGAAGCAAAACCTGAAGCCAGCCTAGAAGAGCGCCTCAAGCAAAAAATCAAAGACGAAACCAGCACTGTGCCAGTTGAGGCCGGGGAAGGCTATTTTCAAGTCTGGAAGCGCATGCATCCAGAGCAAACTGACGATGATGTAAATAAAGAAGCCCACCGCATAAAGAAAATCAACGGCGGCCGCGATGTCTTAATAGAGGGCGAACGTCTGCCCACTGCTACAGAAGAAGAGCGTGCCCGTGAACTACAAAAGCGGCTCAAGGAAGCAAAAGAGGCCGAAGAGGCCAGCAAGCTCCCTAAGCCAGACACGCCAAAGCCGGACGCCCAGAAGCCCGAAGAAAGATACGTTCCCAACGATCCCAATAAAGACGCGCCCGGCAAAGCCCCAGTCAAAAAAGAACCAGATGGAAAAGAACCAAATGGTAAAACTCCAGAAAGCAAAGATCCGGCTGCCAAAGATCCAGCCGAGAAACCCAAAACCGAGCCAGGCAAAGACACACCGAAGCTACCGCCGACGACTCCTGTAGCTCCAGAGAAAGACAACGGCCCCGACCTGGGGAAAGTCTATGACGCCCTTAGCCGTGAACACCATATGGCCCAAAAAGCCTTTAGCCTCAACGAAAAGGACCAGGGTTTCATCGGCAAGACTTTTGATGTCGCCAAAAACAACATAGGAGCAAGTGGAGAAGGACGCAGCTGGTACGACCCAAAACGCATGTGGTCGGGGCTATTCGACAGTGACTTAGGCTCAAAGGCCACCGAGTTAAAATTAGCGGGCGAAAAAACCAAACTGGATCAGCTCAAACAAGCAGCCGAGGCCAAGGACACAAACAAGTTTGCCACTGTCTACAAGGAGCTGACTGGTCATGATTTTGACCCTAAGGCGGCAAAAGCAGCCCAAGATGCTCAGCAAAAAGGCACGCCTGGCCAAGGTGACGTCATCGCCGCTCTGCAAGGCTCGCAAGCCGCAAGGTCGTTTGACCAGTCTCAACACAACGGCGTCGACGCCATCACCGATATTGGCGTAGCGCTAGCTGTAGCGGCCTCAATGAGATCTGGCAAACTGGGCATGACCGAAACCATGCTGCGCGCAACCTCAAAAGGTGCACTAATAGGCGGCCTCTCCAAAGCCGGACTGATGCAGGCCGATGGTAAGTACGCCAATTTAGGACACGACCTGGCCATAGGCTCCCTGATGGGCCTCACTGTTCCCATCGGTGAACTCGGTGGCGCCCAACTGAGCAGGGCTCTCGGCAAAAAATTTGGCATGAGCGTCACCGGTGATTTGCTGAGCGCCAAAATTGAAACTCAGGGGGCCACAATCGGCACCAAACTAATTAGCGCAGCGGCCAAGTCAGGCACTTCTGGTGGCGTATTTGGTGCAATTGAAAGCCCGGGCCGCGAAGCAATCAATGCCGTTGAGCAGGGGCGCCCGATCACTGCTAGCGATCTAGCAATGGCCAGCTTGAAGGGTTCAGTACTCGGCTTCATCGGCGGAACGGCCTTAGGTGCATCTGTTGATGGCATCAGCAATGGCTTCCGCTCTTATCGCCCTGGTGCAGTGACAAACATCAAAAGCAGCATTAACGGCGTGGATGTGCCCAGTTCAGGCACAGTTGGCCTGGCTGATGCCGCAAAAATACTCGATACCGACGCTAATAAACTGGCTCAGCTAGCGGCAGAGAAGCCCTACGAAGCGGTCTCTAAGGCCATTAATTTATACGAAAAAACCGGACTCAACATCAAGAAAGTTGATCCAATCACTGGCGAAAGCCTTCTGCCCAAAGGCTTTGACGATGCCTTAAGCACTGTGCAAAACGTCGATTTACTGACTGCTGAAGCCGGTTTAAAGCTAAGCGGCAAAGTAAAGGTAGTGCAGGCCACCGATGAATTTCTCACGGCTAATCCAACGGCCGTGCAAGAGCCACTGGCCCGCGTGGTGGCCGACGCAAACTATCAAGAAGTAATCAGACTAAAGACCGCCCAGGGTGGTCAAACCGCTGCTGATGCATTTGAACAGAACTTCCGCCAGGGCTTTGAGAAAGATCTCAAAACCTCTATGGCTGTGCGCCAGGTCAATACAAGTGGCCTAGAGCCAGCCGAAGCACTACGATCGTCAAGCCCAGAAGTGGAAGCCGCCTACAAACAAAAAGCGGCAGACTACTTCAAAGACATGACTGACCCAGCCAAACGGCAACAGTTAAACGAGCTGGTAGACGACATCTACGGCAAGTTCAACCCTGAAACCTTGAGCAAAGGCAATCTAGAAACGATACTACAGGGAGTGCCCGCAGCCGACCGCCAACTGGCGGTGGCATTACTGCAAGAATCGGCAGGAACTTCTTCTGATAGCATTCTCAAAGCACGCTTCCAAGCGCTTAAAAACGATATCGCTAGCCAAGTTGGTTCTTCCACCCCAGACAATGTCTATACGCTCTCAGCCGACTCCTCGGCTAACTTGCTTGGTTATCTCTATCGCAAGAGTAACAGCATTGGCATGAGCATGAACAACATAGACAATCTGGTTGAGCAAGTGCAAAAAGGCAATATACCTAACAAAGTTGTACTTTTCGATGACCTTTCAAGCACTACCATGCCTCCTGCTACCCTTGAAGCCCTTAAGAAAGTGCCGAAAGTATTTGTAGTAGACGTCGGTTCATTCGAGCGCTCAATCAACGTCATTGACGTCGCTAAAGGTCCGCAAGCTGTTGCCGAAAAGCTATCAGTACTGTTGACGGAAGCAAAAGCAATCAAAGCTAAGTATTCCGACAGACTCTGGGTTGGCTCAATTGACTCTGGTGTGGCCAAACTAACTATGACCGAGAGCTTTGACGCCGCCGCCCAGGCCATTGGCCCAAATGTTCATGTAATCAGACCGTCCCAGAGCCTGTCGATACCTAACGCCACCGCTCCTGCGGACTTGGCACGAATGAGCGATGTCGATGCCCTGCACTCTCAGTACAATGTACCTAAGGCTTCAAAAGAACAGATTGCAAACTTCCTCGCTGGCTATGTCGGAGAAGAACGAGAACTGGCGGCCCGCATGCTAGCCGAAGGAGCAGTGCACAACTCCTTCCCTGTCATGGTGAGAAAAGCTGTCGATCTGCACACCAAGTTATCGGCAGCCTTGCGCGAAAGTGGTCTGGGCATGAACGACTTGCTTGTGGTTTCAGACAAAGACCCAGGCGGCAGCACACACTTGGTCAGCTATCTCTTCGGCAAAGCTAACGGCATGCCAGCAGAGAATTTCGTCTCAAACCAACGCCTCAACAAAATGATTGCCAGCGGGCAGGCCAAAGGCAAGGCCGTAGCCTACTTTGATGACACAATCTACTCTGGCTCACAAATGGCAAGCAATCTGGAAGGCAATATATCTGGCCTGATGCCCTTCAAAAAGGTCTTCGTTGCCAGCCTGGGAGCCTACGAACAAGGCGTAAACAAAATCAAAGGCACTCACTTAGGCTCACTGGGCAAAGTGGAAGTAGCGACTTCTAGCACACACCAACCGTTCTACTCACAGAGCCATCCGTTCTATTCAAGACTAGGATCTGGTCAGCAATATACAGTGAAAAACATCGGCGGTTCGGAAGGCTTCGGCAACGTGCAGGGCTCTCTGATTTGGTCTTACATGTACCCAGATAACAATCTCACCTTCTTTGGCTCGAAATTCTCTGGGTCAGTGCTGAGGCTGCCCGGGCCGTAGGAGCTTGCTAGTACGTTCTGTAGATTCTGAGACAAGGCTTTGACGCGTTAGCTAGCCAATCAGTGCTAAAGACTCTATTAATTGGTATCAAACTATAGTGGTAAGGCACCACCAGCTTTACTTTGGCACCGTTGTCTAAAAATTCGATAGTGGCGCCAGGAGCAGGGTCGACGACAGCTAAGCACTTATACTCTCTCAAGATATTAGCGAAAACATCCCTTTCAAGCCGCAAAATACAGAGGCCGTCATTGTCATCAAACTTTGAAGGATAGTATAAATAGAGTAGACGAATACCTACGCCATCTACAGATTTAACAGGACCAACTGAACAGTGGAAAACAGATGGCAATGGAAAAGCCATCATAAGTATGCTTGCAATGGCAGCCAAAACTGAGCAAACCACTGATGGTATAACAAAGCATTTCATGACTGTTTTGAAGGAAGACTTTGGCAGCCTATGTACCATTACAGCAAGAATAGCCGGTATGGTGCATACAAGTACTGTCGCTAAATTCTGATACTGACCATCAACGAATACAAAACCATGCTCGCACACACCGGTGTCTGGCAGAAATATCATTGCGGCCAAAAACAAGAAAACGATTGAAAGAAAGCTGACTAGAAACACATGACACCCAATTTAAGTTTAGCTCACAGCCAGACTTCGCAGAGCTTCAGGCAATTCTAGCGCAGTTAAGTAGATAAGCCCTGCCATCTTATTGCGCAAGGTTCAGAACACGACATCAATCGTCGATTGTTACACCTTCGCGTCGAAGAGCCTGCCTGTACATATCTAGTAGACTCCTTGATGCGAAGGCCGTGCTGCCAACCTCCTTAATTAGGCTGTAGGCCCGAGAAATATTGACACGCCGCTCTTCTTTATCGCGAGAGCGCGAGTAGTTTAAGTAGCAGTGAAAAGAAAGGGCTCTCTTGGCGGGTCCATAACCAGTTTCGGCTTGCTTTTGCAAGCGCTCCTCAAGATCCTTTGCACCAGCCATCTGATCCAGTTCGGCGCTGAACTTCGACCACTCGGCAAACTCGAGAAGATATTTATGCGCCTCAGGATACACGGACAGATCCTCGGCCATTAATACAACCGGCCTTCGACGGGTCACCTCTGCGGTCTGAAAATCAAAAACACTCAGACCATACCTCGTGGCTACCTCGATAAGGGCTGGTAAACCAATCTCGGCTTCGGAATAAACCAAAACAAGTGTAATAGTGCCATGCTCAAGTTGAGCATCGTTACCCCAAATGCTTTTGTTTGCCTCCTCTTCCGTGAAAATGTCATCAGGTCGAGGGAAGATAGAATAAACGCTCTGTAGAAAGAGGTAAAGCTTCAGCTCATCTGATTCGTCTAGAGCCCTTTGATGCTCGGCTTTCGAACCAGTCTCTGCGCTAGCAGAAGGTGGCACGTCCCACACTGAAACTTCAAGGTAATAACTCATTGCCCGCCTTCTCCAGCTCAAAGCAAAGTCTACAATACGTAGCAAGGAACGACATCAACAATTTCTGAAGCGCTTGGCAGCAAGCGGTACTCGACCATTCGTTGGAGATGGATTACTTCAAAGAAAACCAGCCCCACAATCATTGCAGCCAACAGCGCGTGGAAACTTCCAAGATTTTGACGTATCAATTTGGTCCTGAACGTGTAGAATCTCGTAAGTCTTGTATTTATGAGCAACTAAACTATCTCTATGCCAACTTTAGACAAACTTCTTGCCGGCCTTACCACCGACCTCAGCGTCGCATCGGGCCCAGCGAGTCTCAGCGAACTAGAAACTGCACAAATAGATATCGCCGGAATTACCACCGACCCTGAACTGTGCCAGCAAAATTTTCTCTATGTGGCGGAAGAAAGCGAAACAGTCGACAGCACGCGTTATGGCGTCAGACTGGACGGGCGGGACTACATAAACCGCGCTCTCGAGAATGGAGCCACAGTGGTTCTCTCCACCCCAGAGACAAAATTGCCGGACGGCAGCAAAGCGCTACTGTTACATCACCCTGTTCCCCTATCGATTCTTGGACCAATATGCTCAGCCTTCTATGGCGAGCCAAAACCAGAAAATATTGCCCTCATCACTGGCACTAATGGCAAAACTTCCACTGTCAATTTTTGCAAGATGCTCTGGAGCGCTGCTGGACTGGAAAGTTGCTCGGTGGGCAACCTTGGTGGAGTATTGACCGATGGCACTTTGATCTGGGACCGCGACCCCACTTTATCTGTGCCCGAAACAGTAACTCTGCACACTATGCTCAATATGCTGGCTTTGCGCCACATCAATCACGTTGCTTTCGAAGCCACCAGCCATGCCATTTTTGATTATCGCTTGCATGGTGTCGCCGCCAATATCGGCGCCTTCACCAATCTCACTCGCGACCATCTTGATTTTCATTCGACTATGGATGAATACTTCCGCGTCAAGATGATGCTCTTCAATAACATATTAGAACCAGGCAGCCATGCCATTCTCAATGCTGATGCAGAATGGTTTGCTCCGGCGCTTGCCATTTGCCGCGCCCGCAATCACAAGATAATTACTTATGGTGCTCAAGGCGAAGATGTACGCCTGGTAAAGAGCGTTCCTCAGCCTTTGGGGCAAAGACTCACCCTTTCAATATTCGGCAAAACTTACGAATGCAATCTCAATTTATTTGGTGAATTCCAGGCAAGCAACGCCCTCTGCGCTCTTTCAATTGTAATCGCCTCAGGCGTTGACGTAGAGACCGCCGTGGCCAATATGGAAAAATTGAGCGAAGTGGAAGGTCGCCTCAATTTAGTGGCAACCAGTGCAACAGGCGGCAAAGTAATTGTCGACTACGCCCATTCACCAGACGCTATCAGAGCCGCTCTGGAGGCTTGCAGAAGCTTCACCACGGGCAAACTGACAATCGTGTTTGGTTGTAACGGCGAACGCGATTTAGGCAAGCGCAAAGATATGGGAGCTGTGGCTCAGGCTTTGGCAGACAATGTCATTGTCACAGATGGCCATCCCCGCTCAGAAGATCCGGCAACAATAAGGCGAGATGTTCTTGAAGGTGCGCCAAAAGCCAGAGAAATAGCTGGTCGAAGCGAAGCAATTGCAGAAGCAATCAGCAATCTTGCCAATGGCGATACAGTTCTAATTGCTGGTCTAGGCCATGAGAACTTCCAATCAATTGGCGGAAAGAACCTGCCTTACTCTGACCGCGAAACGGCCCAAAAGATTGCCGCTAGCCTAACTAGACGTTAGTGCTCAAACCGTGAGGATTTTGGCATGCCCACAAATTGCCAAGCTTCCCCAAGTATTGTAAGTCTAGAAACTGTCTCTTATACACATCTCCGAGCCCACGAGACCGTACTAGATCTCGTATGCCGTCTTCTGCTTGAAAA
>CAJXZK010000112.1 GCA_913063055.1 uncultured bacterium | reverse complement strand
AATGATACGGCGACCACCGAGATCTACACCTCTCTATTCGTCGGCAGCGTCAGATGTGTATAAGAGACAGCTGAAAACCTGTTCAAATAAGCATCCGGAACAAACGACTACGAAACCAAGACTTCCCCTACGCGCACTACGCGTGATACCAGAGGAGGTCTGAAGTAGATCAGGTTTGTTTTTGGAGCTAGATTTGAAAGGTGATGAGGTGAAGGAACTAAATGCTCTGTAACCCTATGAAATAAGAGATCAAGAATTCAAGAAGAGAATATAGACCTAAGATATATTGAAGATCTGGCTGCCAAGAGGCACTAATGGCGAAGTTTGCGTCAACTGGCGAGAACTAGTCACAATGGTGCTTTCCACACTCCGCCAAATATGAGAATGAGGAAATAATTAGCGCTAAGGCACCAAACTTTTAGTGCGCTTTTCGCTTGATTCCAATCAGTTTCCAAGAAAATTGTTTCTCATTTTGCTTTAGCAATGGCGCAACGATTACCCACTTGGCAACCACAAAGATAACCTTGCAGTAAGCCTTCACAGGCTCGCGGCCAGCACAGTTATAGCTTCTTGAGTAATAAGCTCATGAGCATTTATTAGCTTCAGCAACATTGATTCTCAAGAGGTGTTTTACGTAGCTTGGTTATATATCTCCTTCACTGCTCTTAACTTTGGTCCAATCGCTGAATATCAGTCTCTAACCACATCTGGAAACTTCCGCGCGCAGACATCAGTTGTCATGCTCAACAACATGCTTCTGCAAATGTTACGCGCAACTAATTTCCTGTCAAAATGTGGTGAACAGCTGAGAACAGCTTGAGCCAAAGCATGAGCTTGTGCTTGAGATTCCGTCACCTAATCCTCCTAACGGAGATAACTCAAAGTAGGGATACAACTATGTGCATGAAACATCACATGTCTGGGGGCACTGCAACGGTAGACCAGTCTTTCCGTTTGCCCAAGACCGTTAAACCAAGCAACTACAAGATCAGTCTCACTCCCGACCTGACGAAGTTCACCTTCGCCGGTACTGTCGAGATCGATGTTGATGTGCTTGAAGCGACCAGCGCGGTCAAACTCAACGCCAAAGAGCTCGTCATCACCGCCTTCTCGGCAACGAACTCGGCTGGCACTCGGCTCGATGGCAAAATCTCCCTCGACGAAGAGACCGAGATTGCCACAATTTCTTTTGACGGCACTCTGGGCAAAGGTGCCTGGAAGCTCTCCTCTGTCTTCACCGGCACCCTCAACGACAAGCTCAAGGGCTTCTATCGTTCGATCTGGACCGACGAGCAGGGCAAGAAGCACACCATCGCCACCACCCAGTTCGAATCCACCGACGCTCGTCGCGCTTTCCCATGCTTCGACGAGCCTGAATTCAAGGCCACCTTCGACGTCACCTTGACGGTCCCCGAGGAGCTCACCGCTCTCTCCAACGGCGCCATCATCAAGAGTGAATCGGTCGGCAATGGCCTCAAGGCTGTCAGCTACGAACGCACCATGAAGATGTCGACGTACCTCGTCTGCTTCTGCATCGGTGAATTCGTCTCCTCCAAACCGGTCATGGTCAACGGCATCGAGACCCGCGTCTGGTGCGTGCCTGGCAAAGAAGACATGACAGAGTTCGCTCTGCGTGCCGCTGCTTTCGCCACCGACCACTACGAGAAGTACTTCGAGATTCCTTACCCCGGCGGTAAGAAAATCGACCACATCGCCATCCCCGATTTCGCTTCGGGCGCGATGGAGAACCTCGGCCTGATTACCTACCGCGAGACCGCACTGTTGCTCAACGAGAAGACAGCCACCCACGCAGAGCGCACCCGCGTTGCTGTGGTGGTGCTGCACGAGTTGGCCCACATGTGGTTCGGTGACCTGGTCACCATGGGTTGGTGGAATGGTCTGTGGCTGAACGAGAGTTTCGCCACTTTCATGGAGAACCTCTGCCTCGACGCCTGGCAGCCCACCTGGAATGTCTGGGATGAGTTCGGTCTCTCCCGCGCAGCAGCTTCACGAGTCGACGCTCTGCGCAGCACTCACCCGATCGAGTGCCCGGTCAACCACCCCGACGAGGCAGCTCAGCTGTTCGACGTCATCTCCTACGAGAAGGGTTGCTCGGTTCTCTATCAGATTCACCAGTACATCGGCGCCGAGACTTTCCGTCGCGGCATCGCTATCTACCTGAAGAAGCACAGCTACGGCAACACCGAGACACACGACCTGTGGGACGCCTTGGAAGTGGCCTGCAAGGCTGCTGCTGCCGAGAGCGGTGAAGCGCCGGTTCCCGTGCGTGAAATCATGGACCGCTGGGTCTTCACTGCCGGTCATCCGGTGGTCGAGGTCAAGAGCGCTGCGGATGCGAAGGATACCGGCTCAGTCGAACTGACCCAGCGCCCCTTCAAGTTCTTGAGCGAAACTGCCGACACCACTCTCTGGCCGATTCCCGTTACCCTGCGGGCTAAGGTCGACGGCAAGATGGTGGAACGCAAGTTCCTCATGTCGGAAAAGAGCCATGTGGAAAAGCTCGGCAACAAGGTCGAGTGGGTCGTGGTCAACTCGGGAGGCTCCGGCTTCTACCGCGTGGTCTACGACAAGGCCCTGGCTTCCGCTCTCAGCGCAAACGTCATGGAGAATCTCTCCGCCATCGAGCGCTTCAACCTCGTCAACGACGCCTGGGCTTGCGTTCGTTCCGGCATCCTGGCCACTCCTGACTACATCGAGATGGTCAAGCTCTTCGGCGCTGAGGAAGACCCCAACGTTTGGGCCATCATCACCAGCTCCCTGGGCCACCTGCATTCGTTGGTCAAGGACGATCACCGCAAGGCCCTGGCCGAAGTGGTGCGCAATCTGGTCAAGCCCACCGTCGACCGCCTCGGCTACAGCGCCAAGAGCGACGAGTCGGTACAGAGCCGTCAGCTGCGCGGTTCGCTCATCGGTGTTCTCGGTACCATTGGCGAAGACGCCGAGGTGCAGAAGAAGGCCGCTGAACTGTTCAGCAACTGGAAGGCCGACAAGCAGTCGGTGGACAGCAATGTGGTGCCGGCTCTGGTTGGCATTCTTGCTCACAACGGCGACGAGGCTCGTTACAACGAGTTCTTCCAGCTCTCCCAGGCGGCTCAGTCGCCCCAGGAAGTGCAACGCTTCCTCTTCGCGCTGGCACGTTTCCGCGATGGTGGTTTGCTCGACAAGACCATCAACAAGTGCCTGACCGATGACGTGCGCACCCAGGATGCACCGTATCTCTATGCCAACGTGCTTGGTAACGAGATTGCGGCGACCGCTGCCTGGAACTTCATGAAGGCCAACTGGGCCAACATGGTGGCGCGCTACCCTGAAAATGGTGTGGTGCGTATGTGCGGTGCTGTGGCCGGTCTCGACACCGCCGAGTTGGAAGCAGAGGTGAAAGCCTTCTTCGCTGCCAACCAGGTGAAGTCGGGCGACATGGCTGTGGCACAGGCTCTCGAGCAGCTGCGCATCAATGTCTTGATGCGTGAGCGCGAAACTGCTGGTCTGCAGAAGCATCTGATTGCAGCACCTGCTGCGGCCAGCACTGCCAAGGCGGACGAAAAGCAGGAGCCTGTCTCGGCTAAGTCGTAAAGCGACAGCACTGAGACAAAAAAAGGGCTGAAGGTGGCAACCTCAGCCCCGAAATAATTGACCCAGGGGGTGAATCCAACTAGTTGGATTTCACCCCCTCTTTCTTTCCCGCACTTCTCACGAGGGCAGCAATGTCTGCTCTCGGCTTTGTGCATGCCATCAACCTAACTCTGCAAAAACTCTCAACAGGAGAAAAGCTATGTGTAAGCTTCGCAATTGTTCTCATCACGGCCTCGCCGTTTCCGGCCAGTCCGTTCCCACTGGCAGCCAGTATCGCCTGCCGCGCGACATCTGGCCGCTTCACTACGAACTCGAGCTCACCCCCGACTTCGAACACCTGACCTTCTGGGGCAACGTTGCCATCGACGTCGATGTGCGCAACCCCGCTGGTACTTCCTCGATCACGCTCAACGCCAACCACCTCACCATCGGCAAGGCCTCGGTGGAAGACGCCAACGGCACGGTTCTCACCGGCACGGTGTCGCTCGACAGCGTTCTGCAGCGCGTCACCGTTTCTTTCAACGGCAACCTCGGCGCCGGCAAGTGGAAGCTCAAGCTGGCTTTCGCCGGCGAGCTCAACGACGAGCTGAAGGGCTTCTACCGTTCCACCTGGACGGACGATCAGGGCAAGGTGCATGTCATTGCCACCACCCAGTTCGAAGCCACCGACGCCCGCCGCGCCTTCCCCTGCTTCGACGAGCCGGAAATGAAGGCCACCTTCAAGGTCGCCCTCAATGTGCCTCACGACTACACCGCCCTGTCGGCGATGAAGGTCGAGAGCACTTCCACCATGAGCGTCAGCGCCCCGGCCGAACTGACGGTCAATGGCGCCGCACTCCACGGCAGCGAAGGCGGCCACTCGCAGCTGCTCAAGCGCGTCGAATTCGCCAACACCCCGCTGATGTCCACCTACTACCTGGCTTTCACGGCCGGTGAGCTGGAATTCGGCGGCTCGGTCAAGGTCAACGGCAAGGAGCTGGGCTTCTACTCGACCCCGGGCAAGAGCCACCAGCTCAAGTTCGCGCAGCAGATCGCTGCCTTCTCCCTCAGCACCTACGAAGACTACTTCGGCATCGGCTACTACGGCGGTGACAAGATCGACTTCATCGCCATGCCCGACTTCGCTGCCGGCGCCATGGAGAACCTGGGCTGCATCATCTATCGCGAGACCGACCTGCTCTGCGACGAGGCCACGGCCACCCAGGGCGAGAAGGAACGCGTTGCCCACGTGGTGGCGCACGAACTGGCCCACATGTGGTTCGGTGACTACACCACCATGAAGTGGTGGAACGGTCTGTGGCTGAACGAGAGTTTCGCCACCTACATGGAGAACAAGGTCGTCGACATGTGGAAGCCGGAATGGCACACCTGGGATACCTTCGCCGGTTCCCGCGCCTCTGCCTTCGGTCTCGACCAGCTGAACAGCACCCACGCCATCGAAGTGGCGGTGGAAAACCCCTTCCAGATTGACGAAATCTTCGACCTGATCTCCTACGAGAAGGGTTGCTCGGTTCTCCGTCAGCTGGAGCAGTACATCGGCGCCGATGCTTTCCGTCGCGGCGTGCAGATCTACCTGAGCCGTCACGGCCTCTCCAACACCGAGACCTACGACCTGTGGGACGCGCTCGAAGCCGGCTGCCATGAACTGGCGGTCAATGTTCCGGTGCGCAAGCTCATGGACGCCTGGGTGTTCACCTCCGGCCACCCGGTGGTGTCGGTGGACGAAAGCTCGATGCCCGGTTTCATCGAACTGGGTCAGAGCGAGTTCAAGGTTCTGCGCGAATCCGACACCCTGTCGCCTTCGCTCTGGCCGATCCCGATCGTGCTCAAGGCCAAGACCCGCAAGGGTGTGATCGAGCAGAAGTTCCTCTTCTCCGATCGCAGCCAGACCGTCTATGTCGGCGAAGGCGTCGAATGGGTGGTGGTCAACGCCGGCGGCAACGGCTTCTACCGGGTCAAGTACTCGGAAGGCCTGATCAAGGGCATCATCAGCAACAAGAAGACGATCATGACCGAGGTCGATCGTTACAACCTGCTCAACGACAGCTGGTCGCTGGTTCGCTCGCGGCTGGTTTCGCTGGTGGACTACCTGAAGATGGTGGAGAACTTCACCGACGAGCAGGACCCCCAGATCTGGAGCAAGATCATCGGCTCGCTCAACTACGTTCACAGCGTGGTGGAAGGCCCGGCCCGCGCCGCGGTCGAGAGCAAGATGCGTCACGTTCTGCAGCCGCTGCTCGACAAGCTGGGCTACGCCAGCCAGCCGGGCGAATCGGTCAAGGTCACCGACCTGCGCTCCAGCGTGGTCTCGGCCCTCGGCACCACCGGCAAGCACCCTGGCGTGATTGCCAAGGCGAAGGAAATGTATGCCTCCTGGACCAAGGACCCGGCTTCGGTGGACAGCGATGTCTTCGCGGCCATGGTCTACGTTCTGGCTGAACACGGCGACGCCGCGCTCTACAAGGAGTTCGACAATCTCCGTCTGCATGCTGCCACGCCGCAGGACACCAACCGCTTCATGTACGCTCTGACCAGCTTCACCGCACCGGAGCTGGTGGCGGCCAACATCAAGCTTGCCCTCAGCGGTGAGCTGCGTGTTCAGGACGCTCCCTACTTCCTGGCCAGCCTGCTCGGCAACGAGGACGCTTCGGAAGCGGCCTGGGATGCGATCAAGGCCAACTGGGAAAAGATCAACGAGATGTGGCCCGCCAACAGCGTGTCCGCCATCTTCGGTTACCTCTCTTCGCTCGATAGCGTCGAGCAGGAAGCCGACGTGCGTGCTTTCTTTGCTGCCAATCCTCCCAAGGGCGGGCAGATGAAGTTGACTCAGGGTCTCGAGAAGCTGCGCATCAACGTGCTGCTGCGTCAGACCGTCGACGAAAAGGTGACCCAGCATCTGCTCCCGGTCACCGCCGAAACCTGCATTGCTCCCAACCCGCCGGCCAGTACGGCGGACGGAGAGAGCAAGTAACAGGCTCTCGCCTCTCAATCAGTCTCAGTTTCTGTCTCAGTCTCAGCAAGGAATAAGAGTAGCCCCGGGCCATACGCTCTGTGTGTGAGCCCGGGGCCTACTTCTTAGTTCCCGACTACGTAACCCGTCTTGAAGCAACTCTACGTTGGAGTCGCAGAAATCACGGAATATCTACAAAGGATACCTATATGTTCTGGATCATTTTCACAACCTGCTCAGCTCTCCTGGGCGGCCTCGCTGGTTGGACTCTCGGAGAACAACCGGCGGCGCTAGCCTTCACCATCGTCGGTGCCTTCGTCGCGGTTGGCATTCGCGATCTGGCACGACACAAGCACGCCATCCTCTCGCTGACCATCATGGTCGGCACCATCGCCGGCTACTTCGGTGGCCTGGAAGTTGGAATGGTGGCAGCTCTTCTAGCCTTCCCGCTGCAAATCGCCGCAGCTGAATTCACCCAGAGGCAGAGCCCGTTTCTGCCTCTCTCGCTGGCCCTGACCTTCCTCGCCTGGTGGCTTGGTTGGCACTTCTATAATCCGATGTACGGCCTGATCTTCGCCCTGCTCACCTTCCTCTCGCAGGTGGCAGTGCACGACGCAGTGATTCAACACACTCACACGATCAGGCGCAACTTCCCTCTGATTGGCTGGTTCCGTTATGGATTCGAGCTGATCGGCGACGAACTGCGTCAGTACTGGTTCATGAGTGACATCGAAGAGCGGCCCTACAACCGGGTAACGCGTCGCTACATCTACCGCTCGGCTAAAGGCATCAACAACAACCTGGGTTTCGGCACACAGCGCGGCTACCGTGATGTGGGCGAGATTCACATGTTGCCATCGATGTTCCCTATCTCTGATGTGGAGCGAGTGGGCAATCGCCTGCCAGCACTGATCATCGGACCCAAGCGCCGCACTCCCTACCACTGCCCGTGGCCGATCAATATCTCGGGCATGAGCTGGGGTGCGCTGTCGGAAGAGGCTGTGCAAGCTCTCTCAAGCGGTGCCAAGCTGGCCAACATTCACATGCTCACCGGTGAAGGTGGTCTCACCCCCTTCCACCTCAACGGCGTGGATACACGGCCTGACACCTACGAACGCGTCGCCTATCAGTTGAAGAGGCTGCGCGCCATCTGCACCTTCGGCATGATCAAAGCTGGTGCTGCACCGGCTGGTCGTGTTGTTGGCGGCGGTCGGATCATTCAGCAAATCGGCCCGGCCAAGTTCGGCTTTCGCAAGTCGACCACTCGTGCCATGGCTGAGAAGCTGGTGCGCAGCGTCTACAGCGCTGTCGGCCACAACCCCGACGAGCCCTTCACCATGCTCGACATCGAGAAGGTGAAGAAGACGGCTGACAATCCGCAGATCGTCGGCTTCGAGCTGAAACTGGCTCAAGGCGCCAAGCCTGGCCAGGGCGGCAAGCTGCCGAAAGAGAAGATCACGCCGCAGTTGGCAGAGTGGCGCGGCATTCCCATGGGCGAAGACTGCTATTCACCCAACGCCTGGGACGAGTTTCACGACGTTCCCTCGCTCTTCCGCTTCGTCACCATGATGCAAGAGCTGACCGGTAAACCGGTTGGTATCAAGATTGTGGTGGGCAACGAAGAGTCGATTCGCGAAATCGCCAAGCACATGAAAGAGACCGGCGAGGCTCCTGACTTCATCACCATCGACGGTGGCGAAGGTGGAACCGGCGCAGCTCCTGTGGCTCTGGCAGACCGGATGGGCATGCCCATTCTCCATGCCATCCCGGTTGTGGATACGATTCTGCGTGAGTTCGGCGTGCGCGACGAAACCATTCTCATTGCCTCTGGCCAGATCGCCAAGGGTGATGATGTGGCTATCGCCATTGCCATGGGCGCAGATATGGTCAACATCGGCCGCGGCAACTTGATTGCCGAAGGCTGCATCATGGCCCTGCGCTGCCACACCAACCAGTGCCCGACTGGTATCACCACACAAGACCCGCGTCTGCGCCGAGGTCTTGATCCGCAAGACAAGTACGTCAAAGTGGCCAACTACAACATGATCTTGCAGCGCGAGTTGCTCATGTTCCTCAAGTCAGCCGGTGTGCGCACCCCCTGGGAGCTCACCCGTGCTCACTTGTCGGTGGTCACTTCGCCGATGGTGGAAGAGCGGATGGACAAGATTCATCCCTACCCCGACGGCTCTAACGGCAAGCGCAGTCCCAAGTTGGGCGAAGTTCCGCCTGACGACGCCAATCAGATTGATCGCTTCGGGCCCAAGTTGATCAAGATTGAACGGCGTTTCTAATCTGGCAGAGGACTGTCCTTCATCTGGCAGAACTCTGACAGTGCTGTTCCGAAGGCGGCCCTGAGCTGTAAAAAGCTTGGGGTCGCCCTTCCGGGCAGTCTCACCTCTTTATCAGCGGAAAAATCACATGTATGACGGGATCTTCATTATCACGTTGTGCTCTCTACCTTGCTTTGCCAGCGCACTAGCGCTCTATCGCCTGGCCCATCACGGTCAAGCAATCAAAAAGCTGGCAAGAGGCACCACGCCATCAATTTCGCAGAGCACCGAACTGATTAGTTTTCACAAGCAGCTGAGCAATCGTTTCGCTGCTTTCGAGCTCTGTTCCTTTTTCTCGTTTGCCTGGGTGGCAATGGCGTTTCTATTGCTATTCTTCTGCGGTAATCTGCTGTCTCTCAAGACCAGTCTGGCGCTCTACGGCTGCTTTGTCATCGTCGGCATCGTTCAGTCACTGGCGAAACAGCGAGAAAAAGCAACACTGCACAAAATCATCAAGTCGCACCCTTGCTTCACTCGAATGGAACTGTTGATGCAGCTCCAAGCCCTACAAAAGCTGCAAAAGACGCTCAAGGGAACGCTAGACAAGCCAGCGCTGACCCTGAAGCTGGACAACATACCAGCAGCACCACCGCACACCCTGGCCGAAGAAAACATGCTCAGACGAGCCCATCAGGAAGCTCTCAACGACTGTACTCTTGCAGTCGACGAGCCAATGCTGGTAATTTTCAAAAGCAAAGAGCAAACCCTCAAGATTTTCTTGGACAAGGCTGAGTTAGTCTGGCAGCCAACCATCGACGAAACTGGCAACGCAATTGCCGGACGCGTCTTTTGTGCCGGTGTCAATTTCAGCGGTGCCAAAATCGCTCACTTCGACCGCCTGGCTTGGCCCGAGACACAAGTAAACGCCTTCACCCATGGCTGGATTGCCACGAGGGAACGGGCGCACATTCTCTTATCTACCCTGTGGTGGCTCACTGATGACCAACGCATTGTCATCTACGAGCTGATCAATCCGGGTCAACCCTTCCCTATTGATTGGCTGCCAACTGCTGCTAGTCGGGGATCGTGGCAATAAGCGCTAGCGCTTAGCCAAACCTCTCAGGATCACCCATGTCAAAACCTCCTGGTTCCAATCAAGCTCTGCCTGGTGCAAAAGGAGCAATCTGGCTTCTTGTCGCCATCAACTTGTTTAACTATATCGACCGCCAAGTGCTATCGGCGGTGGTGCCTGAAATCAAGGAATCGCTGCTAGCGAATCCGGAACACACTGGCATCGTCGGCTTCCTCTTGTCTGGATTGTCCAGCTTACTGGGTTCCAATCCGGACAATGCCCTGGTCGGTCTTCTGGGCATGGCCTTCATGGTCAGCTACATTCTCTTCTCGCCTGTCCTCAGCAATCTGCCAGTCAAGCGCTGGTGGATCATCGCCGGCGGTATCACCGTCTGGAGTCTTGCTAGCGGCGCCTCAGGGCTGGCTATGACCTTCTCGGTACTGCTTTTGACGCGCTGCTTTGTCGGCATCGGTGAAGCGGCCTATGGCCCCATCGCGCCGTCGGTGCTGTCAGATTACTACCCGGTAGAACAGCGGGGCAAAGCGCTCTCATGGTTCTATCTGGCTATTCCGGTTGGCAGCGCCCTGGGCTACATTCTCGGCGGAGCGGTTGCTGCCTCGCTGGGCTGGCGCTGGGCCTTCTATCTGGTCTTGCCGCCAGGAATCATCCTTGCTGCCATCTGCCTCTTCATGCGCGACCCTGCGAGCCTGAAGAAGCAAGTACAAGCACCCAAGGTCAACTCTCTACAGCTGTACAAGAAGTTCTTGGCCAACAAGAGCTTCTTGACCAATACCATTGCCATGACGGCCATGACCTTCGCCATTGGCGGCATCGCCTTCTGGATGCCGACCTACTTTCACGAGTTCAGGAAAGCTGGCAGTCTGGCCGAGGTCAACATGATCTTCGGCGCTATTCTGGTGGTGTCTGGTCTCAGCGCTACTCTCATCGGTGGCTACCTGGCCGACCATCTGCGCACCAAGATCAAGGGCTCATACTTCAAGGTATCAGGCATTGCCATGCTCTTGGCCTTTCCCTGCTGCCTGGGCATGCTCTATGCGCCCTTCCCCACAGCCTGGGTGTTCGTCTTCCTTACCTGCTTCTGCCTGTTTCTCAACACCGGCCCAAGCAATACAGCCCTCGCCAATGTGATTGAGCCAAGCTCTCGTTCCAGTGCTTTTGCTCTGAACATCTTGATCATTCACCTCTTTGGTGACGTGATGTCGCCTCTGATCATCGGTGTCATAACCGATGCCACCGGCAAGAACATGACCCTGGCTTTCCTTGTGGTCTCTGTTCTGGTGCTGGCTGGCGGTATTGTCTGGCTGCTCGGCGCCAAGCATCTGGATGAAGATACCAGGGCCGTGAGTGAGCATCACGATTAAGGCGTAGCAGTAGAAATTTCAAGAAAGAGCCACCAAGCACTTGGCTTTGATGGCTCTTTCTTTTTTAAGATTTGTACTATTTTTTATAGTTGTAATGGAGAAATTTTTCTAAAATTGAGACAGAAAACGCTTAAGAGAGCAACTGAGTTGCCACAGAACTGAAAAAAAGTTTGTCCTAGAAATTGAGTAACTAAAAAGTAGGTGATCTGCGCTGCATAAATCAGTTTCCAAAACTGTCAGATTTTTTGAAGAAAAAATGACAGGTTTTGAAACGCGAAATGGAGAACTCGACAAGCCAAACCAAGGAAAAAAGCAAAGAGTAGAGAGACGGTGAAATCTCTCTACTCTCGCGCGTCCTGCCTGTGGTTAGTTACTTACTGGCAGCTTTTTTTCTGTAACAGGGCCCTCAGGCTTGCCATTAGGCTTGTCCTGGGTCTTGTCCTGAGCCTTTTCCTGAGCCTTGTCCTGCGTCTTGTCCTGAGCCTTGATGACAGCGACGACCGCCGTCACATTGTCGCGAGCCTGAGCTGCCAGAGCAGCCTTAATCAGCTCCTCGACCATGACCTGAGCAGACTTGCCACTCGACAAAATGGCAATCAGTTGATCCTCGGTCACCGAATTGTTCAGGCCGTCAGAGCACGAAAGAACCACATCACCAGCGGCCACCTCGACTTCGCGGAAATCGACATCGAGCTTGCCAGCACTGCCCAGGGAGCGAGTAATGACATTCGATGTGTAACCCCTGCGGTGAGAGTTCCACTCTGCGTCTGAGAGTTGACCAGCCCGCCAGTACTCATATTTGACGACATGGTCATCATTGACCAAATCAAGAGTACTGCCGCGCAGGCGGTAGACGCGGCTGTCACCGACCCAGGCCACCAAAAGCTTGCTGCCCTGGAGCAAGGACAAGGTTGCAGTGGTGCCCATGCGCTGCAAACCCGATTGATTGTTGTTGAGCTTGACCACCGCCTGGTGAGCATCTTGCAAAGCCTGGCAGAGCCAGGTTTTAGCAGCATCGGTCGAGTCGAAGCTCGCGGCCGCTGCCGTGGCGCTGGCGGCCAAGCTCTGGCAGGCAGAAGCACTGGCCATTTCACCGTTTTGGTGCCCACCCATACCATCGGCCACAACCAGCAGGTTGTTGTCGCGATGGATGGCGAAGGCGTCTTCATTGTTGGCTCGACCACCGATATCGGTCTTGCCGAAAGCGTCCGACGAAAGGACATTCATGTGTGTCTCTTCTTCTTGGGAAAAGGAACCTGTGTATAGGAACTTGAAAAATGAACTGCAAAGAGGGCAGCACCAGCTACCCTCTTCCTTTTGCAATAACTTGCTGCTGCCGCTATGCCGAATAAGGCATCAGCTGGTGGCGCAAGACTTCAACACCAGACCCAGGCTGCTGTAGCACTGCTGGGCCTGCTTGATGGCATCACGCGCATGGCTGGCAGCCAGCTGAGCCGAATCGAGCAAAGAATTGCAGGCAGCAGCGGCCCCGACCTGATACTGCTGCGCGTCGTGCTCAACGGATTCCAGAAAGCGCTCGTACGCATCCTGGTCCACCCGGGCCCGCTCTTCCAGCCAGACCTGCAGACCAGGTGGGGGAAGAATGGCAGAAGCACGAGCACGCTCAAGGGCGTAGTCGAGGTGACGGACAGCGACCACCGCAGCCTCACGCTCTTTACTGTCCTCGCTAAAACGATTGGAGACGCAGACGGCCTGAAGTTTGGCAACGTCAGTGACGAGGCTCAGTGCCGCTGCGCGAACTGCATGAAACCGACGGGTGAAAGACGCCATGATCCTACTCCTTAGTATGCGTGCTTGGTAGCTCAACCGAAAGGTTGAAAGATTCTACTTCTGCACTAATGCTGTTCGTTGGTTGGGCTGCTTTTTGTTGCTCGCAGACGAATAAGGGAATAATGAATATCTCTTCAGGATAAGCAGGCACCGCTGGTGATTGCAACGCTCCTCAGATCATTTCATCAATATGACTACAAGATTTTGCCTGCGAGAACCGCGCCACATAGCGCAACCGCGCTACGTTCAAGACCCTTATACCAAGCCGTTTTTGTCATGCTACTAGCATTATCAACTGCGCCAATAGCGACACCGCCAGTGGTGTCGCAACAACTTTAATAGACAATTGAAATTAGTATAAATAGCAATTGTTGCAACTTTGTTGCTAGCTTGTGCTGTGTTACAAATTGCAGCAAAACCGGCATAGCAAGAGAGTTATGCCCAACGGGATAGTTAAAGCTCAGCTAGCTAAGCGATAACAATTCAGTCGCGTTTAAAGCAATTAGTCGTACAAATACGCACATTTATGTTGTTTTACGGCGCTGTATTTGGTTAGCAATAGATAGCTTTTCAACACCACCAACCTTCTGAGACAAACGAACAAAAAACCAAACAGCAACAGACAGGCCCGTTACTTCAAGTTTGACAACAGTCGCAGACTGTTGAGTGGTGTCAGAAGCAGCAGTGTCAAAGCATTTACAACTGCCATTGTCGGCAGTTGGCTCGAACAGAACAAAAAAAAGAACAAGAGCAAACCATGAACAGACAATTGATTCGGAACACCGCCAAAGTTGGCATCATCGCTCTCATGTGCCTAATCTACTTGGGAGGAAGCTCCGCCTCCGCCCAGGCCAATCACCACTATGGAGCTGGTGCGCAAATTCGGCTGAACAGCGGTATTGGCATCACATTTGGTGGCGGGCGAGTGGGAGTCAATTTTGGCGGAGGCTATTATCCGTACCAAAACTACGGAAACTACCGCTATCCGTACTACAACCAGCGGCCCTACTACCCACAACACAACTACGGCCCGCGCTATTACCCAAGCCCTTATCGTCCAAGCCCTTATCGTCCAAGCCCTTACATTCCAAGCCCTTACATTCCAAACCCTTACATTCCAAACCCTTACCAGCAGCCGAGATACCAGGTTCCCAATTACCGACCACAACCACAGATTTACGTCCAACCGTATTTCGCTCCAGTCTACCCGGCGACACAGTACCCAACGCCGTACGATACGGTGCCAAGGTACCAGGTACCTACTTCCCAACCAGAGCAACCCCAGTACTATGCGCCACGACCTTACAAAAGCGCCATTGAGAATGACGTGCCTGCAGGGCAAGGGTCAGGAACAGCACCGGGACAAGTACAAGCAGAGCTGAAGGGACAAGTGCAGGGACAAGAGCAGGAGCAATTGCGACAGGAGATGGAACGCCACCAAAGCGAGATAAAGCGAATTCTCACTGGCCGCTAATACCAGTTCACGCTGCTGCCTTTCTTGAATATGACGTCTAGGTTAGCTGGACAGAGTACTGCTCAAAAGGCAGCTAGCTAGCTGAGTTCATTCCCCAAAAGTCTTGACTGTGGTTCTTCCACCCAGTCAAGATTTTTTGACTGTTTGATTGCTACATCAAACAGTAGGCAAAGGGGGGAGCATTAAACTAGCTTACAGAACCTTCACTGTCGCTCGCCAATTGACCAAGAATAACTCTGGCGCGAGAACTAAGTGCGCGTGCTTTTTCAAAATCTTTAGTCTCTTCGCACACCTCAGAATACTGCATCAGAATATGAGCAAGCACAATGTGTTTCGCACCCAATCTCAATTCGGCCATAGTGAGAGCTTGCTCGAACATCTTAGCGGCATTCTCGAAATCCCCTTTTTTATGGCAAGTTTTGGCGCTTTCAACCAACACCTTCCAGCCTAAGGTCCTTTCTGTATCTCTATCTTCAGGCTTTGTTTTCATGGCCTTAGAAAAAGAATCTATATTCATAACTTAGAACCTTCTAGAGCCTCTATCTTACTATTAGGTCATACCCGGTAAGGCGATGCCGTAATCGAACCGGCTTTAGCCTTCAAGCTTTTTGAACTGATCATCTAGATCATCAGGTTGATCAAGTGCGTCTTTCTCGGTGGTATAGATAGTGTTGTCTGGCCCCTTGGGTAAGCCGCTAAAGCGTACTTTGCGAGCCTCTAGAAGCTTGTCGTTAAGTTCTGGAGTGGGATTTTTCAATGCCACAGCAAAAGCCATTTTCTTATCGTTGCGTTCGATGATGCCATCGTTTATCAAACGAAAAATTGGAAAACGCAGCGCTGGTATGAGGAAGAACAAAAGACCGTAGCCGAAGAGTACGTAGAGCAAAGGCTGTAGCGTGTAAAGAACAGGCACAAGTGACATGTTGAAGATCAAGAATATACTGCCAAGCAGCACTACCAGACCAAAAGCAATGATGCCAAAGAGCTGGCCGCCCTCTACGCTCATGAATTGCCATTCTTTCTCTGGCAAGAAACCCTCTAAAGCAAGACCGCGACTATGACTAGTTTTTATAGCTTTTTGTCGACCAATATGTTGATTGAACAAATGACTTAAATTGTCTGGAGCAAAGTCTTCTTGCTTGGCTGAACCCAGAGCCGTATTGGGCTGCTGTTGAGATACGCTCTGAAAAGCAGGAAAAACATAAATGATATGACCAGCTTCGGTCACTTCTGGCGAGCCATTGAAGCGTTGCATTACGGCAATCATCCAATCTTCGTTCTTTGGATCAAGACCAGTAAACGGTGCTATTTGTTCTGCTGTGACAACACCTTGATTGGCTTCCAAGACCTGAGCAATTGTCTGCCATTTGCTCTCTTCAAAGTTCTTGTTAGGGCTGCCATCGCCAAACAGATAAGAAAAAACACTGAACAGAAAGTTGGGCTTGGCTTTGTCAGCATTGCGCTGATTGCGATAATCGCCTTGAGCATCGTAAGGAAGGTTAGAAGAGCCGTAACCAACCGGCGTCGGAGTAACATAACGCCAGAAGAAAATCCAATCCCAGAACCAGTCGAACATCCAATACAGATAGGCTGGGCGATAGGAATAGCCAGAATTGTAGCCAAAATCAAAGATATTGCCAAAATCGAAGTTAAAGTCGCTACCACCGCTGTCACTATCACCGCCTGTCAGGGCCTTCAAACCAGCAATGATTACCACTACTACTAGCACAACAACTAACAGTGCACCCAGTACCAGAGCCAATCCGAAAGAAATTCTGACAACAAAGAACATTAGAGCAACAAATGCACGCATAACAATGAGCGAAACATTCGCTATGACTCGAAAAATAGAGCGTATTACTTCACGGGAAGCATTGGCGGCATAGGCTTGCTGTAAATTGCCAGCAAACTTATAGGCGATATTGCCCGACTCGGTCACTTCTAGGTGAGCATTGGTTTCAGAAGCAATGTTGTTGAGCTCGCTAACTACCAGGGGCAGAGCCATACCAGTATCAGCAGCAATGTCTACCGGCACAATGCGCGGCCCACGTGTGGCTATTGCCTCAAGAACTTTCTTCTTTTCAGGAGAATGGACCGGATTTAGTAATTCCGCAAAGGTCGCCATCACTACTCCGCCAAAATCAAATGCACCACAAACAAAAAAGCCACCATCATTTAGCCAATGCTAACTAGTAGCTATTGTGCATCAAAACAGCTGGCTTTTCATTTGTCTTTTAAAAATTCGGGACCGACGGGACTCGAACCCGCGACCTCCTACGTGACAGGCAGGCGCTCTAACCAACTGAGCTACGATCCCAAGACTAAGCCCACACCGAAGTGGCGCTCCAATCGAGACAAATAAGATACCACAGCTTGCATATGTCGTCAGACTTCAAAGGCAATATCGAGCAAAAAGCCTTTACACAAAACCGAACAATACAACCACACCAACGCTTGACAAGCCTTGTGTAGCAAGCTTTCGCAGTTGTGCTAGGTTCTCCGCATTCGCTAGGTGCGCTAAGTACTGCCAGCGATCGAATTCTTGTTAATAGAGCTAGATACTAATCATGATCGGTTGCACTAGGGTTCTCTTTAGAACTAATCTCGATAAAGTCTAATGCCTTACCTTTCTTCTAAATCTAAAAACCAAACCTCAACCTTCACACCTACTTTGCCTCTCTCCCACCCAGTTCACGCTCAATCGCGTTGAGAAGAGAGCTAGGCAAATTTTGGCAGCAAGGTTTGTTCGGCATTTTCTAAATCTTTCTACCACTTACCAATCACAAAGGAGAACACATCATGTTCCTATACGTAATGGGTGCGTCGGTGGTTTTGGCTGTTGCCATTGCCGTCGTTGCCCACTTCCGCAGCAAGGCCGCTTCGGCCCCTCCCGCAGACAGCGACGTCGACACTGAAGAGTTCGATGGCACGGTCGGCGAAGAGTTTCCCAATCCCACCAGCCCGCGCGCTGACCTGATCGAGCTCACCGACGAGAACTTCGAAGCTGAAATGGCGAAGAGCGATCTTCCCATCGTCGTCGAATTCTTCGCCGACTGGTGCTCCGCTTGTCGTACCCAGGGTCCGCTGATGGAGCAGGCTGCCGCCAAGTTTGCCGGCAAGGCTCGCTTCTTCAAGGTCGACCACGACAAGTTCAACTCGCTTCTGACCCAGGCCAATGTCGAGAAGATTCCCACCACGTTCTTCGTCAACCCGAAGACTCGCACCCAGATCGTCCATGTGGGCGTTCTCAAGGTCGATGCCGTGGGCGAGAAGCTCGACCAGCTGGCTGCCAACAGCGACCAGGGCATCCAGGTCGGTCCCGACAGCGCGAACATGTTCTTGCTGGACGCTGTCTCTTATACACATCTGACGCTGCCGACGAATAGAGAGGTGTAGATCTCGGTGGTCGCCGTATCATTA
>CAJXZK010000111.1 GCA_913063055.1 uncultured bacterium | reverse complement strand
ATGCCTAGTCGTGATAACGGCCATAGCCATGACAGTGATCGTTCACATAGTCATGATTCTCATGATGAAAGTGTCGACCAGGGCCATGAATTTGACGATGTGCCAGAAGAAATTCTCGCTCAAATGCCAGAAGATTTGCTTGATGCCAGAGCATCAGGCAAGGTGCCTGGTAAGCGTGTCAATTTTGATGGTGATGACTATGAAGGTCAATCTGGTGCTGGTAATGGCGATGATGAGCACGAAACTGGTTCCTTGACTGTCAAGCGTCCTAGTCTTACCGACGAAGACGATGATGAGTTTGGTGACGACGAACAGGATATGGCTGCTGATCTCGCTCGTAGTGTTTCTGCAGTAGAAAGCGTCTACCAAGAAATGGACTCGCACTCCGGTGCTCAAGTTGATCAGGTAGTTGAGGCAACTATCATCACCAATGACTTTCTCGAGCCAGTAGAACTGGATGAGAATGAAAATGCTGAGGTTGGTGAAGCTGCTGAAGTTGCTGATGTTGCAGAAGTTGCATTAGATGTAGAAGCTATTGCTGAATCGTCAGAACCTCTATATGAGAGTTTTGGTGATGCGGCACAGCATGCTGCTGAACATCAGCATGATTCTGCTTCGAATGGTCATGAACAGTCGGCTCCTAGTGTTGTGGAAGAGATTCCAGAAACACCAATTGCTGCTGAGGTTGACCCAGTAACTGGAATCTATCGCCTGAAGACTAAGGCCGAGCAAGAAGAAGCTGATCGTCAGCAAATTGCCGCCGAGGCTGCTAGTGATTCTGCTAGTGAATCATCTGACTTAGCTACTGATTCAAACAGATCATGGTTGAATTCAAATGAACCAGCCTTGTTCAGTTCTGAGGATGAGTCTAGTTCTAATGGTGGTGACTTTAGCCAGTTGCGTATTCCAATAGCTAGTACTGCTTCGGTTTCTGATTCTCCCTCCGGAGATGAAGAAGGCGATCGTTCTTCCACCGAATATGGTGGCGATGATTTCAGGCACGAGCAAGAATAATTGCTAGCTAGTCGCTAGTAGAAACGAGCAATAAAAAAGCCCTTACCTGATGGTAAGGGCTTTTTTTTAGAGAATTTGCAAAACGAATTTGTAAGAACCGATTTTACTGCAAGCGAATTTGCAAGAAGCTAATTTAGAAACTAGGTCTCTTCTGTCTGGCCATGGTTAAGCTATAACCAAAGCGAACTCCGGGAGCAATAGCTTCTGGGCTAAGCAGGCTCACTTCTACCACTGCGCCTTGATCTGCTTCGAAGAGTTGGTAGATGGCATTGCGATCTTTCGTAAATTGTTGCTCTTCAACAAAGAAGGCACCACCAAACTGACCTTTTCCGACAAATACCAGATAAGTAGATTTGCTTGATGGCAGGGTAATCACAACACAAGCGGTGCTGGCGCTGGTGACAAACCAGTTCATCACATGGTCGAAGTAGGAGCGGCTATCAAGGTTGTCTTCGCGCTCTAAAGCCAGTCCAAGGAAGAGGGCCGACATGGCGAGTGCCGCTTCGTCGGGCAGATCGTACATGGTCACGAGCGTATCTGGTGCTTCTAAGTCAGTAAGGGTCAGTGAAAGTGACTCTTCTGTTGCTTTAGCCTCAGGATTTGACTTGCATCCATAGATACAACCTACTGCTCTACCGTTATATAGAAGAATTGCGGCGCGTGACATTTTTGATTCACAGGTGGCTTTAAGGCATCCTGTGCGCATGCCGCCTTCGACATCGGTGATCAGCCATTCCAGATCGTAGTCTGAAATTTTGAAGGTTTTCAAGCTTTCGAGGCTTTCTTGGTCTGGAGGCGGCATGAGTAAATCAATGGCGCGACGCAGACGGAAGCGTTTTTGCGGTGTGTGCTGATTAGGCGCTTCCCACTGTTGCTCTGGGCTGGCATATTGCTCTGGGGCGTATGACTGCCCAGACTGCTGCGGCAAAATTGGCGCGTTGCTTCCCGTTTGGTAAGGATTGTTTCCAGTTTGGGTGATGTTACCGGTCTGATAAGCCTTGGTTGCTTGTTGCTGCGCTTGAGCTTCAGCAGTATCGTCAAGACCGCGGTAGGTGCGTTGTTCGTGAGACTTTTGCTCGTAGGCTTCGTCCAAGTTCTCCAGGCTATGTTCTTGCCAGTTGACACCACCGGCTACAGAAGCACCAGGTACACCGCGGTTGCCTTGGAAAATAGGAGTTAGTAAGACGCGATCTTTGTGAACGCAGACGAACTGGGCCAAAATTTCGTCGCCGATTTTAAGAGAGGCAGTGGTTTTGATAAAGCCGGGCAAATTGTCTTTTTTGATTACTACTTCGTAGCCACCTTGGTCTGCACCCTTTACTGTGCAAACCACGTTTTGTCCTGCTTTGTACCCTGTCACCTTCCAGGGATTTATTTTTGCCATTGTGATTCCCTAGTTCCACAGAAACGAACAGACAGGTTTTTGCATCATGTTTTTGCTAACTCTTGAGTATGTGAGTTGGCCGAAGGGCAATTTAACCTGAATGTCTCTAAGAACGCTTGACCCTTACCTATCAATATTACAGGAAAACCTTCCCGATCAGGTAATCACGCGCCTTTTCCACAAGAAAGCTAAACTTTTTCAGAAAATGTCCATGACTTTTCCTTCCCGCTCCTTGACAAGAAATCTCGTTTTCTTCCTTCAATTTTGCTAATGAAGGCTCAACACATGATGAAGGCTCGCTTTGCTGGGTTTTATGGCACTTGAGGCAGCTGCCAAAGCAAGCTGGGTCGATATCCATCCATGTATTGCAGCGGGGGCAGCAGATTTTTGAGGTTGTGCCAGAGTTTGGTGTGAGAGGAAATGAGCAGCTGCTGCAGACTAAGCGATTGCCGCTAGCAGAGCCAGTTTTGCTCTCCTTTGCCTCTAATGCTTCAACCTTAAAGGGAATATCCATGGCGCTCTAGGGCCTCTTAACTGCTGAATTATTTTGCTTCAACTTCAATTTGTTGAGCAAATTGCCGCCCTACTGCTAATTCCATTTGATTGCGGCTGACAATGACAGGACCGCCAGGAATATTCTTTTCGATGTTGACTACCGCGCCCTGAGCTATACCAAATCTCATAGCTTGAACGGTGACGTCTTCGCCATCGGTATTTTTGATAGTAAATGTTTTACCTTCAGTGGCGTCAGCAAGGGTCATTTCATCTTCTCTTTAGTTTGCAGTTAGGACATAAGCCGAAAATCTTGAACTGGGCATCGATTACTTCGAAGTTGTAGCGCGAACCAATTTTCTGACCGGCTTCTTCAAGGAAATGATCTTCGAACTCTAAAGTCAGGTTACACCCGGTGCAAATAATATGCTGGTGTGGCAATGTGTCTTGCTTCAATTCATAGTGTTTATGGCCTTCAGCAAAATCTAGTTCTCGCAGGAGGCCAAGAGATGAAAGCAGTTTTAAGGTGCGATAGGCCGTGGCTAAGGAGACATTGGAGCCACGCTCTAGCAGTTTGGCGTGCAATTCTTCGGCCGATAAATGTTCGCCGTGAGGTTGCTCTCTGAAGATCTGAAGGATTGTTTCGCGCTGAGCTGTAATGCGATGGCCACGTTTGCGCAGGCTATCGAAAACGGGATCTTGCCCTAGGCTTTCGCCTACTGGCAATTTATCCTCGTCTTTATCGAGACTATCGGAAGTTTTCTTAGCGCTGTTCATTATGTCGCCGATCATACATCAAGGTAACGGCCTTGAGGGCTTGCCTCATGACTATTATTTAGCATTACCGCCTATTTAGCTATTGGTTTTTTGCATAGCTTTTGGTTCCAGATAGTGTTTCAGGTATGCGCCTGTATAAGATTGCTTAAGGCTGGCAATTTTTTCGGGTGTTCCGGTGGCCACAACCGTTCCCCCCCTGTCGCCGCCCTCTGGTCCCAGATCTACCACCCAGTCAGCTTGTTTGATGACATCAAGGTTATGTTCAATGATCAAGACCGTGTTGCCTGAATCGGCCAAGCGGTTGAGTACGTGTAAGAGCTTGTCGACATCGTGGAAAGAGAGGCCGGTAGTCGGTTCGTCTAAGATGTAAATAGTTTTACCAGTGGAGCGCTTACTGAGCTGCTCAGCTAATTTGACGCGCTGGGCTTCGCCGCCCGATAGAGTGGTGGCTGGTTGACCAAGCTTGACATAATCAAGACCAACTTCCATCAGCGTGGCTAACTTAGCCTGCGCTTTGGGAATATTTTCGAAGAACTGCAGACCGTCTTCAACTGTCATCTCCAGCACTTCGCCAATTGATTTTCCTTTGAATTTTACTTCCAGGGTTTCTCTGTTGTAGCGTGCACCTTTGCAGACGTCACAGGTGACAAAGACAGAAGGGAGAAAATTCATTTCAATCTCGTTCATGCCTTCTCCGTGGCAAGCCTCGCAGCGGCCACCCTTGACGTTGAACGAGAACCTACCAGGAAGATAGCCCCTGGCCTTGGCTTCGTTGGTCATAGAAAACACTTCGCGCACTATGTCAAACAAACCAGTGTAGGTGGCTGGGTTAGAGCGAGGCGTGCGTCCGATGGGTGACTGATCTATATCGATTACTTTGTCTAGGGCTTCAACGCCTTTTACAGCCCTAACGCCTTTGGGGGCCGGCACAGTACGACCAAAGTAATGGCGCAAGTGTTGATAAAGCAGGTCATTCACCAGGGTTGATTTGCCCGAACCGCTTACACCTGTCACCGCAACAAGCTTACCTAGTGGAATATCTACGGTGATATCTTGCAGGTTGTTTAGCGTTGCCCCTTCAATCGTCAGGCTTAAGCCATTGCCGGCCCGTCGTTTTTTCGGTACCTGAATTTTCTTTCGGCCGCTGAGATAGGCGCCAGTAGACGATCTTAGCGAATTGACGATTTGCGCCAATTGCCCTTCGGCCACGAGTTCTCCGCCGTGAACACCAGCACCAGGTCCGATATCAATCAGCCAATCGGCTTCTCTGATCGTGTCTTCATCGTGTTCTACGACTAATAGTGTATTGCCCAGGTCGCGCAAACGTTTCAATGTTTCAATTAGGCGCGAATTGTCGCGCTGGTGCAAACCGATGGATGGTTCGTCTAAGACGTAGAGCACGCCTGATAAGCCTGAGCCAATTTGTGTAGCCAAACGGATACGCTGCGCTTCTCCACCAGAAAGAGTTCCAGCTTGTCTGTCCAGGGTAAGGTAGGAAAGACCGACGTCATTGAGGAAGGTGAGGCGGGCATTGATTTCGATCAAAACCTGATGGGCAATGGTTTTGTGTCGTGCCGATAACTTTTCTGGCAGATTGGCAAAGAAAGCCATTGCCTTTTCTACAGAGAGATTGCTGATTGTTGCAATTGAAAGAGATCCCACTTTTACAGATAGGCTCTCTGGCTTCAAGCGAGCACCATTGCAGGCTGCGCAAGTCATTTGCGTCATGTAGTTTTCAATGTCACCACGTACTCTGTCAGAGTTTGACTCTTCATGACGGCGTTTAAGATTGTTGATTACACCTTCAAAAGGTTTTTTGTATTCCCAAAATTCGCGACCATCAAAAGAATCATGGCCCAGTTTGATGCGATCAACTCCAGAGCCGTACAAAACAATGCCTTGTTGGGCTTTTGTCAGCTTGTCGAAGGGCGTATCAACTGAAAATTTATAGTGCTTAGCTACCGAAGCGAGAAGCTGGTCGTAATATGGATTATTGGTTTTTGACCAGGGATATATTGCCCCCTCTTTTAGGCTCTTCTTCGCATCAGGCACAACTAGAGCAGGGTCAACTTCAAAGCTACAACCTAGACCGTGACAGGAATCACAGGCACCGTAGGGGCTATTGAAAGAAAAAATACGTGGTGAAATTTCAGCAAAACTAATACCACAGGCACCGCAGGCGAAATTCTCTGAAAATAACATTTCTTTTGACGCGCTGCTATTTTCAGAATTTGCTTCGCCTTTGCTGCTCGATTTTGTATCTGCTTTGGAGTCGGCTTTGGCACCGCTTACAGTATCAACTAAGACGTTTGACTTACCCCATTTGAGAGCTAGGGAAAGGCTATCTGCTAACCTTGACTGAATGCCCTTTTTGATGACGAGGCGGTCGACAACTAAGTCGATGGAGTGTTTTTTGTTTTTATCTAGTTTAATTTCGTCTTCTAGTTCGAGCACTTCGCCGTCTACTCTGACTCTGACAAAACCTTCTTTTCTCAGCTCAGTAAACAGTGATTGGTATTCGCCTTTTTTGCCTGAAACAAGAGGCGCTAGAATCTGAATTCTTGTGCCGTCAGCCATCTCTAAGACTTGATCAACAATTTGATCAATCGTCTGCGGATTAATCAGGCGATCGCACTGAGGGCAATGAGGTGTACCCGTGCGTGCGAAAAGCAAGCGCAGGTAATCGTAAATTTCGGTAACGGTTCCAACTGTAGAGCGCGGATTATGACTGGTCGATTTTTGGTCGATTGAAATTGCCGGAGAGAGGCCATCTATACCATCGACATCAGGCTTGTCTAATTGGCCAAGAAACTGTCTGGCATAGGCTGACAAGGATTCGACATAACGTCTTTGCCCTTCGGCAAAAATAGTATCAAATGCCAGTGAAGACTTCCCTGAGCCGCTCACGCCGGTGATTACCACCAGCTTGCCCCGCGGAATTTTCACGTCTATGTTTTTAAGGTTGTGTTGCCTGGCCCCACGTACGACGATATTGTCATGTAGGTGAGAACCGTTGCGGTTGGTCTCGCTTAACATCTCTTTCTTTATATTGACTTCAAACATATCTTAGCTCGATTGGGCTTCGCTTTCCCCCAGTTCTAAGAAACAATTTGGAAATTTGCTTAGAGTCAGACTCATTAATTTACAAATTTCTCTTATAACAGCCTGTGTGTTCTGTTTCGGCTCTTTTGAGCGGGGGTAGATGAATGTAGAGCGTTCTTTATGTGGCGCCGTGGAGGCTTGTAGTAAATGTGGCCAAATTCCAAGGGCAAGGGTGGCAAGGGGTCGTCAAAGTCTAACGACGGCGATGATGAAAAACCCCGTACAAAACCCCGCGCCACGAGGACAAAGCTCAAAGCAATGACCGCAGAGGCTGCCAGGGCTCTGCAAGAAACAGGTGATCAGCCTGCTGCTAAGCCACGTATGAGCCCCGAAGAGCTTTTAGAGGCTGAAATCTTCCGCGCCGCCGAACAGGCTTCTGCCGAGCAAGTGGCCCGAGAAGAGCTGGCCAGAGCCGCCGGGCCGGAGTTTTTGAAAATTCCTGAGCAATCGGCCAGTTTAGATGATCAGTTGTCTGGTGTTTGGAAGGCCCGATTGATGGGGGCTAGCAAGCCAACGCCCCAAAACATGGCGATTCCCTCTCCAGCTAATCGTATTGCCATGGAAGCCGCTGAGAAAGCTCGCACCAATGCCCAACATGAGTCAATGATCGGTATCGTTGATCGCATGTTCGATCAGTTTCAAAATCTTGCTTACGATTTTAATCAAGTTGCCTCAGCGTCTGACTTAGAGCTGACTTGGATTCGTCCTAGTATCAATCGCGAGAATGTTGGCAATTGGCACTCAGGCTCGCAGTACATATCGGTTTTCAGTGGTCGTATATCGACTAGATATTGGACTCTGGTGGTGCGGGGAAGTTTTGAGTCAATCACGGCTCACATAATTCCAGCAGATAAGCTACTTACTTTTAGTTCGGCACCGGCAAACTTTATGCCTATGCTTGAAATGATGCCATTTTTTGATGGCGCCATGGTTTATTGGAGCGCTGGTCAAAAGCAACTTAAGAGCGAGGATATTCAGCAGGCAGCAAGAGCCGTGCTGGACAGTTTGGTACAAGTTGCCCAAGAGGATGTACCGCCGACTAGGCCCATTGATCTCTTCAATCCTAATAATCCAAGCAGTTCAAGTCAGATTACCACTGGCCCGCTGCCAGTTGAAACCGCAAAACCTGCGACTGGCTTTCATGAGCCTACAGTGAGCGCCCTTGGTGGAGATATTGATTATTCTGAGCGGTACAGACAACATTTTTCTAGCGATTCTTCTTCTAATGTAGGCGCCAATCCTTCCAATACTTCCAACCCAGGCAATCAATTTCCTGTTCCTGGGGGCTTTGGTGCTCCAGGGAATGCACCTGCTAACAACAATTCTTTCAACAGCTTCCGGCAGTTTCCGCCGAGCCAGGGTTCTAGTGCCCCTCCTGGTCAGTCCTTTAATCAGATGGGAAATCAGCAGGGTGGCAATGCTCAGGGCAATAGTGACGATTGGAAACCAGTAATTCGCTCTGTTCGAGGTGCCGCTGGTCCTCAGCCGCTGCAGCATATGCGTCAGTTTCAGAATGCTGCAACTGATACTCCTTCTCCAAATTCTCCAATTACAAATCCGCCTAACCTAAATGCGCCAATGACACCACCGTTCGCCGCTCCTCCGGGCCGAGGCTCGGGGCCAAGTCGTGATGACGGTTGGCGTGGCGTGGACGTAAATAAGTCAGTGTTGCCGCCGGCCGGTGGTCCTTCTGGAGGCAAACCGCCCTTTCCTGCCTTGCCGACAGCCCCCGCTTTAAACTCTGATTCTTTTGCTGGAGGCAATTCGCAGTCTTTCTCTGGGCAACGTCCCGCCCCTAGCAATATCAATGCGCCTGCCACAGGTGACGATTGGAATTTCGTACCTGTTGAAAAAGATTCACCAAAACAGTTTCCGCAACCGGGTCAAGGCGACAGTGGTGCGCGTCCACCCGTGACCTTCCCCAGTAATCTTTTTGCCGATATGCCTGCTAGCTTGGGCTTCCCCGCTAGTGCAGCCCCGGGAGCGAATCCAACAGAACGCCCGAATTTACCGCCCAATCCAAGTCAACAAGCTCCGGCTCAGCCTTCGGTCACCCCTACTTCTGGTTCATTTAGACCTAGTTTCGGCACTACGAAGGCAACAACTTCGTCGTCGACTTCTTCTACTTCATCCACTTCTTCGGCATCGAATACATCCCTTCCATCTAGTAATGCGAGTACTTCTAGCAATTTCAGTACTTCTGGCAATTCGGGCAGTTCTGGAACTTTTGGTACTTCTGGTACTTCTGGAACTTCTGGAACTTTTGGTACTTCCGGTGGTTCCGGCGCTGCCAGTTCTTCTAGCTCTTCTAGTCCGTTTGCTCGCCCGTTCTCCGCAGTATCAGCTTCGAAGTTTGCCACGCCAGCACCGGAGCAACCTAAAGTGCCGCCTGCGCCTCAAGCGCCAATTCATCAAGCATTACCTCAAGCATTACCAATCTCTCCGCCACCGGCTCCCTCTGCTCCTTTAGAAGAGGAAGATAGCGAGGCTAATCCGTTTTATACTCCTCTGGCTCCTTCTACTGATAGTTCTGGCGCTAGTTCTGCCTCTAGTTCTGGCACTACCAGCGGTGCTTCGCCCTGGGCTACTGCTCCGGCAGCTACGTCTGGCGGTAATAAAGCTGATTTTAATCCTACAGCTAGTAGCACTCAGAGCGGCATGCTTGCTCCTCCGCCTGCGCCACTACCGAGTAAGGAAGACCCGGTTCAAACCACTTTCTTTGAACCGCAGCCGCCAGTTACGGACGTAGAAACTGAGGAGACAAAGACTGTTGAGATAGCCTCAGTTGGGCAGTTCAGTGCTGATCGCTTCGCTTCTGAAATAGCCAATCAAGTATTGCCTGCACCGATTTTACAACCAGCATACAGTCCCAATCAGAACTTAGGGGCGCCGCCCGCCGTTGAAATTGCTGCCCTTGTTGAAGAGCCAGAAGCTAAGTCTCAACCAGAGTCAGAAGCTGAACTAGAGGTGAAGATTGAGTCAGAGTCTGCGAAAGAACATGGCGCGGAATCTGAAGCTGAGCTAGAAGTTGTGCCAGAGGCGAAGATTGCGTCCGAGCCACAACAAGAAGCTGAGCAAGAGCCAGAGCAAGAAGATGAGCTGGAAACAGAAGTAGAGGCGAAGACTGAGCCAGAGCCAGAATTAGAAGCTGAGCCAGAAGCAGAACTAGAGGCAGAACTAGAGGCGAAGATTGAGCCAGAGCAAGATGCTGCGGAAGCCCCTGAACAAGAAGAACTAGAAGAAGAACTAGAAGCGAAGATAGAGTCTGAGCCACACCTTGCGTTAGAGACAGAAGTTGAGCAGTCAGAAGAAGAGCAATCGGAAGAGGAGCAGAACCAGGCTTTAGAAGTTAAAAGCCTTGTTGATGAAGAGAGACTAGAAGAGAATATCGATGATCGCAACGAAGATTCCGCTCAAGATAGTTTCGATGATGCTGATGAAGATTTCGAGTCAGAAGCTGATTTGGAGATTTCCTCCTCAGAATCTGAATTGGAATCTGAGTTAGACTCTGCACCCGAGTTTGCCGGGCAAGAAGAAGACGATGCTGAAGCTGTTGAAGAAGAATTGTCCAAGGCTGATCTCGATGAAAAAGATCTCGCTGAAGAAGAGCTAAGTGATGATGAGCCTAGCGGTGAAGAATCTAATGACTTTAACAGCGAAGTATTGCAGGAGCAGTCTTTAGTTGATGAAGACAGCTCTTGTGATGACTCAGAAGAGGAGCTTAGCGAAGATTCTCTTTCTGCTTCTGCTGAAGCCGCCGATGAAAATATGGGTCAGGTTGGCTCTGAGCTTGCTAGTCTTTCTGCAATTGAAGAAGAGACAGTTGAATCGATTGCTGAGCTAGAACAAGAGTTGACTCAGTCTGCTGCGGAACTCAGTCAGTCTGGCGATACTTCTTCATCTGCGTCTTCATCCGCTAGCCCATGGCGCGGACCTACTACTCTTGAATCGTCGCCTTCTCAAGCCTATTCTTCTCACGTAATCGATTCACCGCTGCCTATGCCGGATTTCGCACCGATCTCAGCCTCGCTTGGTAGCTCGGCACCGTCTGTGGTAGCAGCGAATGAGCACTCTTTGAAGAGTGAAATCGACAGGGTCATAAGTGCTTTTGATAAAGAACTTGAATTGATCTCGACTAAAGGGTCAGATGCCTTTGCTAGACGCGACCTTAAGGGTGCTGAGCATATGATTAAGTTGGCCGAGATGATAAGCGAGTACAAGTCTGGTCTTGCCAAATTGAAAGATGAATACGATAAGGACCTGACTTAAGAAGCTTAGTTTGTTGCTCCCTCTTGTTCTGGCTGCGAACTGGGCGGCGCATTCTGCTCGCCAGATGTCTGTTCTCCAGATGTCTGTTCATGGCTTTCACTGGTTGGTTCTGAAAATGGAGACTGATTGTCTTCTGGACCGCCGACCAAGGCTTTGATTGTAAATGCCAAAAATTGACTGATGGCATCGGCATTACTAATGATGGCAATTAATGCAAGCGAAAATAGCAGCGAGGTCATTGCCACTATGAGTAGTTGCTTACCGCGGCTGAGGCTGCGCTTTTCGGGGATACCATGCAGGGTGGTACTGCGCTTGCGCTTTTGTTTGGTCGCTTCCACCAAGTCTTTTTTTGACGGTATTTTGCGCTCGGCTGTTTTTTTTGTTTCTGCTTTTGCTTCAATTTTTTGCGATTGAGAACGGAGCTTGTCGGAAGTAGCTACATTCTCATTAGGCCTCTTCATGCCGGTTGCCGAGACTTTTGCTTTGTTGTTTTTGACTGCGGCCGGCAGTGGGAGTTCGCTTGTAGCCTTGGCACTGAGCGCTGCCTCTAGATCTTTGCGCATGAGCCCCAGTGACTGATAGCGATTCTCCGGTTGTTTTGCCATGGCGGCCATGACAATTTTTTCAAGACTGGCAGGAATTTTTAGATCTGGCCGAATCTGGGCAAAGGGCGCTGGATCGTCTGAAATCTGTTTAGTCATGGTGTCAGCATAGTTTCTGCCAAGAAAGGGCACCTTGCCTGTCAGGCTTTCATACATGACTATTCCTAAGGAATAAATATCAGATCGGGCATCAACCGGTGCACCCATACACTGCTCTGGGCTCATATAAATTGGCGAGCCCCACACCTCACCCATTCGCGTTAGGCGCTGTGCTTCTTCGGCCATTTTCGCAATGCCAAAATCCACGACTTTGACATAGTCACTGGTGGCGCCTTGCCTGGTTAACATGATGTTGCCTGGTTTGATGTCCCGGTGAATAGCACCTTGTCTATGAGCGTGTTCAATTGCCGCGCAAACTTGCACAAATACGTCTTGAAATCGTTCAGGCTCAAGATGATTTTCGCGAGCAAGCAAATCTGTCAGGTTTTCTCCTACGAGATAGTCCATAACAAAATATGGTTGCCCTTTGGCGCTTGAGCCATAGGCATGAAGATTGACAATGCGCGGGTGATTTAGCCTACTGAGTAGCTCCGCTTCTCGTTGAAAGCGTTTGACCACCATGTCGTCAGTCATGCCTGCTGTGCGCAAAGTTTTGACAGCCACTATCTTTCCGGTGTCTTTTACTTTGGCCTTATAGACTACACTCATGCCACCGCGGCCGATTACACTTAGCACCCAATAGCGACCACCAAGAGTGGCGCCCACGAGTAGATCTCTGAAATCATTTGGAATTTGAATGCGATAGAGCGGTGGCTTACCGGTATGCGGCAGTGTTCGCAGGCTTGGTGCTGGAGATCTTGCATAGTGCGGCATCTGCTTAAAAGCTTACCTGCGATTTAAGGGGCGATGGCGTTGACAACGATTTGTACGAACCCGAGCATCAAACCAATTAGGCCACCGAACAATTCTAGGACTTTCAATTCTTGACTGCAAATTCTCTTGACGAGAGCTTCTAGTTGCTGAGCTGTAAATAAATCTATTTTGGTAGCAATCAGGTTATACATACCCAATGCTGGGATGGCCTTCTCTAGCAGTTCGCCAAGCTCTCGTTTGAGATACGAATGGGTGAATTGTGAAAGATCGTTCTTGGCTCTTTCTAGCCAGACTTCAGGAATAGATTCTGGGTTGAAGCGAACGATTGATTGGCGCACTGCACTCATGGCCTCGCCTTCGACCTTTCTTACCGAAAGCAAGATGTCGGCTTTATGCTCAACCAAGAAAGATTCAACAAATGAGACCATATTGGCCTTAAATTTGGCGATGCTCTGCAGCGGCATCGAACTAAGATCGAAGTTGGCAATTTGAATAGCCAGTTGATCCCGGATGCCAAAGCGTTTGGTTAAGTCAGCAATTAGCTTTTCTGACTCTTCTGGTTCTTTCTCTAAATAGTTGCGACACTCGTAGCAAACTCTTTTGACACCAATGATTTTTGCCAGAATCTTATAAGGTGTACTGGCATGAGCATTGATAGATTCGTCTAGCGAACTAATATTCTGTGGGCTAAGTAAGGTAATTAGTGATGAGCGGACTTTTGCTGGTGTGAGAAAAGCTTCCAGAATGCGGGCGGCAAACTCATTGGCCTGGTCTAGAGAGATGCGCGCTGTCAGCACTACTTGATCGAAGACTTTTTCAGTTATGGCCGCGATCTTACTGTCTTTGCCATGTTCTAACGATTCTATTGTCGAGCGAACAAAGTGCTCCATTAAAGTGGGGCTTAGTTCAGCTATATCTGAGGCTAGTCTGTGCAGTTTGGTGGTGTCTCTGAACTCTTTCAGTACCGAGTCAACAAACAAGCCGATGGCCAAGTGGATGTTGGCTTCTGTCAGCAGAAGCTCAACTTGAACCTTAATATCTTTTGGTGTGAGTAAAGTTTCAGTTATGGTTCCGGCAACCGCTTGAGCTAGTTTGGCTCGCCGCTTAGGAAAAATGCCTGGAGTCAGTGGTAACTGGATTTTTGTGAACGGTATATACCAAGCTTCATAGGGCCGGAAAAGAGCTGCTACAGCCATCCATGTAGCTAAGTAGCCATGGGCAAAATAAAGAAACGGAGGCATGATAACTTTCCAAAAAGTTGCATGCTGTGAGGCAAATAGCGACGCCCAATGAAATTCCATGTTTTGGTTTTTTGCCTTTCCTGATGCCTTTAAGTTGCCTGCGAATTTTCAAGCTTAGATAGGAGTTATTTTAAGCGCTCTGATAACACCTTGACCTCTCTTATAATGACTTGTTGTTTTCTTTCTCGCCAGCGGTTCACCATTGCCTCACCACAAAATCACCACGGCAGTTTCAAAGTCTAGCCCCTTAGCTGCACCAGCGCGCCATCTTGCTCTCCGTATGGCAACCGTTGTTGCCGCGACAGGGCTTTGTCTGTGTTGCCCCGCTCTCTATGGCGAGGTGGCGGCATCACCCCTGTCTGGTTTGAACAATCTAACCAGTTTTAAATCACCAAAGGCTGAGAGCGAACAGGTGATGAAGCAAGTTTATCAGCTGGAAAAGACCGATACCTTGACAGGGTTGACTCAGGCCACGCGGCTCTTGGAAGGCTTGATAGCTAAAAGACGCGACGTTGCCGAGGCCCATCTTGAGTTAGGGCGCATCCAGAATAGGCTTGGCAATCAGGATCAAGCAATTATGTCTTTGATGGAAGCACTGACACTACTTAGTGACAATCCAATAAAGGGGCTTGAAGCTCGCGAAACAATTGGCGCTATTTATATGAAGCGTGGCAATTATGACGAGGCCGGTGGTCAGTTCAAGAAAATAGTTGAGGCATCTCCAACGAATGTTACTGCCCGTGGCAATCTTGGCATCTGCTTGGAGCAAATTGGGTTTGTTGATTTAGCCATAGATGAGTTTAAGAAAGTACTTGCCGTTGAGCCTAGTAATTTTGTCGCTCTCTATAATCTTGGTCTAGCGTCATCGCTAAAAGGTGATTACAACCAGGCTTCTGCCTATTTTGAAAAGGCGATGACGAAAAATCAGAGAGAGCCGCAGGTGGCAATGGCTGTCTTGGGTTTAGCCTCGTGCTATGAGGCCAAGCAGCAGTATCAAGAAGCAAAGCTGATGATTGATAAGGTGATATCGATTGATGCTCACAATCATTATGCTTACTTGGCAAAAGCTCGCATTTATGAGGCGCTTAAAGAGCCGGGCAAGGCTATTGAGTGCATTCGTAAGGCCATGCAAATTGCTCCGAACGATAACAATTGCAAAGCGGCCATGAGTGAATTGTTGATCAAAAGTATGCCGAATACTGCTAGTTTAGACCGGTTAGTTCATTAGCTAGCCAGCTAATGAACTAGCTAGATTAGAGAGAGTTAGTTACAGTCCTGAATTTCTGAAGTTGTGAATTTTAAGTGAGGTATATGAAAATGCGGGTTCTATCTGATTTGTCGCTTAAGGCTGTCGCTACTGGTTTGGCCTGCGCCAGTCTCGTGGGCATGGCGTTGCCTGGCTTCTGCGATGATAAAGACGCTGAAGATATTAAGAGTGCGATTTTCAGATACCAAGCTGCTGCCGAGCAGAATCCGAGCAATCCTGTTAATCATGTCAAATTAGGCAAGGCCTATTTGATGGGTGGTGAGACCGATAAGGCTATCGAATCTTTCAAAGCCGCAGTCAAGCTCAACAGTGAAGATCCAGAAGTTTATATGGGCTTGGCTCGTTGCTATGGCCGTAAAAATGATGTGCAGCAAGCCTGCGACAGTATCAAAGAAGCTGTACGCTTGGCCCCGACAAAGGCTCAGTATCATCTGAAATATGCTCAGTTGCTATCTCGCAACGAGAAGAAGCTCGACCAAGCTCTGCAAGAATTCAAACAAGCAATCAAGTTAGACAGCAAGGATGCAGCCGCTCACCGCGATTATGGCGCTGCGCTTGGCTTGAAAGGTGATTTCCCTGGTCAGATTGCTGAAGAAAAAATTGCTCTTACCCTCGCTCCTGACAGCGCTGATGCTCATTTCTACATGGGATCAGCCTATGCCGCTTCCAACAAAGGCAGTGAGGCCCTACCTTATCTGCAGCGCTGCGTAGAGCTAGACAAGAAAAATGCCGATGCTTACCGCTTATTAGCAGCAATCATGGCTTCGAACCACAAATTCAAAGAAGCCATCGATTATGCTCAATCTGCTGTCAATATCCATCCTGACAACAAAGCATATACAACTACTCTAGAGAAAATAAAACTGGCCTCTAAAGCTAAGTAATGTTGCTTTTGGGCAGCTCTTTCAAAATTTTATTTTGGACATTTTTGCCTGGAAAGAGATTATTGGGGTAGTTGTAAAGGCTAAGGCTTTGCCTGCTGACAACCAGCCTAGCGCTAAACTTAGTGCCGTTTAGGTATGTGAAAAGGTTAACTACACGTAGATGTGTAGCAACTTGCAAATACACTAGATAGGCTCTAACATAAGTTAAGCTAAGATAGCAGTAACGTGCTTCGAATATGGGTGCCTTGATCGGCCCTTTATCGCTGTCTCTTACTAACTGTCTCAACTGGCGCATTAGGTGAGTGATGGTCCTCGTTTGAGAGGGCTTAGTCGCTTGAGTTAAGTATTGTCAGTTTAAAAACTCTGTTCGATTGATGTATTTCCTGTTCTAAGTATTTTCTGATTAGCCCATTTGTCGTATTAGTTTGAAGAGGTCTAAAGGCTGTGCTTGAGCGAGCTAAAATTGATGAGAAAGCTGCCAAAAGCTTCGAAATGAAGGCCAGCATTAAAGTTGTTGGTGTTGGTGGTGCCGGCTCCAATGCTGTAAATCGAATGATTGCAGCAGGCTTGAATGGAGTGGAATTCTGGTCTTGTAACACTGATGCTCAGGCTCTCGATTTGGCCGCGGCCAAAAATCGTTTGCAGATAGGCTCTAAGCTCACCCGCGGCCTAGGTGCTGGTGGCAATCCTAGCATCGGTCAGAAAGCAGCAGAAGAAAGCCGCGAAGAAATCGCTCAGGCCCTTCAAGGTGCCGATATGGTTTTCATCGCAGCTGGCATGGGTGGTGGTACCGGTACTGGTGCTGCTCCGATTGTGGCTGAAGTTGCCAAAGAAATGGGTGCTCTTACAGTTGGTGTTGTTTCTCGACCATTCCTTTTTGAAGGAAAGCGTCGCAGCAACCAAGCTGAAAATGGCATTAATGAAATTCGCTCCAGGGTTGATACTTTGATTGTCATCCCTAACCAGCGTTTGCTTGAAGTCGTAGACCATAGAGCTTCTATGCAAGAAGCCTTTGTCGAAGCTGACAAAGTCTTGATGCAAGGTGTGCAAGGTATCTCAGACATCATCACTGTGCCTGGTTTGATCAACGTTGACTTTGCTGACGTCAAAGCCGTTATGCAGACTGCCGGCTCAGCACTGATGGGTGTTGGTCGTGCAACCGGCGAGGGTAGAGCTGTTGAAGCTGCTCGTAATGCTATTAATAGCCCCTTGCTCGAAACTACAATTGATGGAGCTTCTGGTGTCATATTCAATGTCACCGGCGGCCCAGACTTGACTCTGCATGAAGTTCAAGAAGCAGCAAACGTTATTTATTCAGCTGTTTCCGACGAAGCCAACATCATCTTTGGTGCGGTGCTCGATGATCGTCTCCACGGTGAAGTCTTGATTACTGTTATTGCTACTGGTTTCGATATGCTTGTTCAGTCTCAGCCAAAAGCAAGACCAACCCAAGCAAATGCTAATCAGCAACAGCAGCGTGTTGAGCAACAAGCTCGACCAGCTCAGCAAGTGCAGCAGCAGCAACAACAAGCTCAGCAAAGTCAGAGCAATGAACTCAAGAAAATGGCTAGTGATATTCTCGACATTCCTGAATTTCTCAAGCAACGCAACCCTAGCAAATAGGGCTGTATAGCAGTACAAATAGTCAAAAAGGCTCAAGCGCAATGCTTGGGCCTTTTTTTCTTCAATTCATAGAAATCAGAGAGCTAGATGAAATTGAGCTGTACTAGAAAGTCTGGTGGCTGCTCTACCGAGGTCGGTCTGGCTCGCCAGAGATAGACACAGGCTTGAGCTGGAAGGTTTTTCAAAGAAAGTTGGTGAAGACCTTCAATATATGGGCTCATATTATTGCAACCGCCGTTGTAGCCACAGGAGCCGCCACAATGGATGTACTGTGAAATTTCAATTGGGCGATCATGGGTTCTAGTTATGTTTTGAGAATAACGCGGCGAGATGGCAAGATAATTAAAGCCAAAATCGCGAGCATTATATGCCACCACATCAAATGGCACATTGCCAAGCCGTTCAGGTAAATCAACGATTTTCGCACTGGCCTGCATGAAAGCCGTGACGTTGTAGGT
>CAJXZK010000110.1 GCA_913063055.1 uncultured bacterium | reverse complement strand
GCGCTTCTCCAACTCAGCAATCTGCTGATTGATAGCGTTCATCTCTTCGCGAGTAACTTCTTCCTTCTCGGTGAACTCTTCGAGAAGCTCCCGCAACATCTCGGGATTGATAGCGACCATAGAAAATTAGCTCCTAGATTTCAAGATTATCCATCAAAATTGAAAACCATCCACTATCAAGTTCTTACCACTTCGTAGAGAATTAAATCTACAAGTATTAAAACACGCTTAGCTGAGTTTGCTACAAAATAATACCGAAGATGGTGTCATTTTCGTGACCTTAAGAAGCTTTAGCTTGCTTCCCTAAATGCAAAAGAGAAGACCTAGGTCTTCTCTAAACACAAGTCCTTTTTGCTTAGCCAGCAATCTCGTCTCCGTTCAAACGAGCATAGTTTTTGGTTTCTTGCACCATCGCCGAGAACAGCCACATACAAAGTTGATCTAAGGTCTCGACGGGTGGATTGCTGTCTTGCATACGCCACATCATTCCTTGTTCGGTGATGCGAACCTGGATTGTAGCCAGTGGCGAATAATCATTTTCAGTACGACTCAAAGCCATTACTTTACTTGTAGGAACTATGAAAGCTTCAACGATATCGTCGCAGCCCCGAACAACAAGAGAGCAAAGCTTGGTAGAAAAGCGACAGCGGAAATAAGTTTTGGTTTCTTCAGCTTCACGGAAGCGGTTGTATCTGGTCACTTCAGTGACATCACCCGAAATGGAACCGGTGACATGGAGCTCTGTACCATTGGCTACTTGGTTGAACTCATACATATAGCGCTGCAGCAAGCCATAAATTTTGTCTACAAGAATGGCAATACCAGACTTGTAAATAGACTCGCGATAAACCTCTTGTAGATGACAGCCCCGTTGATCAGCGAGAAACTGCAACGAATCTTGTTTGAGCTGCGACATCCAGTCTTGACCCTGGGCCACGGGTTCAGACTCGTGATAAACAAGAATCTGTTCGGAGACAGCCACAGACCAATCGGCTTGAGCACCAGGTTGCGGCGCGATGGCGCCGTTGGCAAACATCGACCGGTCAACCGCCCGACCAGGTGCCGGCTGAGCTTGTTGTGCGGGATTGCCCGGATTGCCATCGAGAAACTTACGTTCCTTTCCGGACTTATTCGGGTGTCTACCGTCGTTTTTTCCGAACATAAAAAACAAGGCCTCCATGCCAGCCTAGTCTGGTATGCCCAGTTTTAGCTGAATTAAATCTCTTCACAACCAATTCCATAGCTGCAAACGAAGTAAAAATGGCTGGATTTGATTAATTATTCCTTCCAGCCTATTACTTCCCTAGGCACGCTGTAAATATCTCACCATCTGAGTGTACTCGTTCAGGTCCGAAGAAGTCTGCTGCAAATCGGCACCATCGGCATAAACATGCACGAGCGGTTCCACAGCATCAGGCAAAATCAGAACCCAATGATCAGGCCTGGTCTGAATCTTCACACCATCCAGAAGTTCCATTGGCCGGTCATGATGTTTTTCTACCAGCAATCTCATCACTCGGCCTTTGCGTTCCCAAGGGCAATGAACTGAATCGACCTGATAGTAGAGAGGAGGTAAATCAGTGACAGCCTGGTGCAATGTGCGCCCTTGATAAGTCAAGTGCTCAAGCACTTGGCCTACGGCGAACATGGCATCATAGCCATTCTGGAACTCTGGGAAAATGAAGCAACCATTAGCGCTACCGCCAACAACCGCTTCTTCAAGACGAGCTGTAGTGCTGCCAATCTCAGTTTCAGAAGCCTTGCAACGAACTACTTTGCAGTTGTAGCGAGAGGCAATGCGCTCAACTATAGAGCTGGAATTAACCGGCACAACAATAGAACGACCAGGCTTGTCGCGCAGAATAATATCAGCCACTGTAGCGAGTAAGAGCTCACCACGAATGACCTGACCGGTCTCGTCGACCAAAGTCATTTGCTCACCGTTTCGGCCTATTTGCACGCCCAAATCGGCATTAAGAGCCTTAACCACATCGGCTAGCTGCTTGCGCATGGTGATGCGCTCTTCTTGTTTCGGCGGGGTATTGCGAATAGAAGAGTTGAGCACCACAGTCTCGATTCCGAGTTGACCGAGCAAGTCAGGCAACAGCACACCTGTTTCAGCCATGGCATAGTCGATCACAGCCTTAGGTGCGTGAGTGGCCAAATTACCTGTCTTTGTCACGCGGGTATAGTTCGTGCCTGGAACAATACAGAAAGGCACTTTGTCTTCTTCAAAAACTTGACCTTTGACATGGTTGAGAAACTCATCAACATAGTATTCGCGCACACGGCTGGGGAAAGAAATCGAGCCAACATCGGCAGGCGAACAACGAGGGAAGTCTTCCTTGAAGAAGGTACTTTCAATTTTGCGCTCCATCGATTTAGTGATGGCAACACCCTGCGAGTCGAAGAATTCAATCGTTATTTTTTCAATTTCGCGCTGAGACACACGTACATGCACCAAACCAGCCGCTCTCTGTGTTTTCACATAGTGGCGGGAAATCGGCAAAGACATTGACTCTAAGTTCTGAACTTCAATACCAACAGAAACAAGACCTGAGACCATGGTGCGACTAATCATCTGGCTAACTTTCCAATAGTCACGACTGACCAGCACCGGTCCACCCTTCAAAGTGGCTCCATAAGCCGCTGCCAGGTTAACCGCAAACTCAGGCGTAATCTCAACGTTAGCTAGGCCACGCACGCCATGAGCACCAAATAAGGTGCGGGGTGCCCGCGTTCCCCAAATTAACGAACTTAGTACTTTCGCCCCAGAGTCGACGTTTTTATCAGGCCAGATGCGGACATCCGACTTAATTGTCGCTTCTTGCCCGATAGAAGAATTATCACCAATAATGGCCCCTTCCAGCAGCGAAGCCGAGCTGTGAATGGTGGAATTATTACAGACTACACAAGCCCGCAATGCCGCTTTGGCGCCAATATAGACATTAGACCAGACCACTGGCTGCTTCAAAGTTGCTTTCTCTTGCACCACGACATTGTCACCGAGGGTGGTGTGAGGAGAAATTTCAGTTTCGCGACCGATGCGACAATTTTTGCCGATCATGACTGGTGCTTCAAGCTTGACAGAAGAATCTATTTGCGTTCCCTGGCCAACCCAGATGCCTGGCTGAATTTGGGGCAAATCTATTTCGACATTTACCAGACCATCCAGAACATCTTTATGAGCTTGGCGATAGACTGCCAAGTTTCCGATATCGCACCAGTAGCCATCAGCGACATAGCCGTACATGGGCTCGTTGCGCAAAAGCAGCAAGGGGAAAAGATCGTTGGAGAAATCTTGTTCTCGTCCCATGACGATATAAAGCAAGACTTCAGGCTCAAGAATGTAGGTTCCGGTATTGACGGTGTCAGAGAAAATCTCGCTAGCACCGGGCTTTTCAACAAAGCGCTGTATGCGCTGGTCGTTATCGCAGATAACCACACCATAGTCGAGTGGATTCTCTACACGCTTAAGAATCAGCGTAGCTTTTGATTTCTTTTCTTTGTGGAACTTCAAAGCGGCCGACAAATCGATATCGGTCAGGCTGTCCCCCGAAATTACAACAAAAGTAGAGTCGAGATGATCTTGCACCATCTTGACGCAACCGGCAGTACCAAGAGGTTTACCCTCTTCTATCGAGTAGCTGATGTTAGCGCCAAACTCAGAGCCGTCTGCGAAGTGATCACGAATAGCATCAGGTAGATAGTGCAGAGCAAAAATGATATCGCGGAAGTCGTGTTTCTTCAGGAGATTGACCACATGCTCGGCCATTGGCTTATTGCCGACTGGCACCATCGGTTTAGGTAAATTACAGGTCAATGGCCTTAGTCTTGTCCCTGAGCCACCAGCCATGATTACCGCTTTCATACAACCTCCTAAACCGTTAAAATTGTGGAACTTGAGTCGCAGAACTTGAACTTAAGAATGAGAAACTAGCGCTTGGCCTTAGTGTCTTTAGTCACTTTAGCTGTCTTCTCTTTAGGAGCAGCATTAACAGTAACTTTGCCTTCGCTTGGCATTGGCGCCTCTAGTTTTTCGCTGGCAGCGCTTACCATTTCTGCCTTGGCCTTTTGCATATTGGCCTCATTCAAGACCTTTTGATAGACCTCATAAGTCCGGCTGGCAATAACCTTCCAGTTATAGATATGCTTGACTTTGTCATAACCAGTTTCACGCAAGCGCTGAGCTAATTCCGGATTTCTTAAGACCTGAAGCAGGCCCCAAGCTAGAGAAGAAGCGTCGCCGGCATAGGTGGTGACGCCAGTCTCCATATTTTCCACAAAGTCTTTCAAGCCACCAACATCAGAAGTAACCACCGGCACTTGCGCCGCCATTCCCTCTAAGGCCACGATACCGAAAGGCTCATACAAACTGGGGATACAAACGACATCAGCACACTTGTACAGCTCTAACAATTCAGCATCACCAACATAGCCTAAGAAGTGGCAATTTTCGCCCACACCGCTCTGCCAAGCTTGACGCTTCAAGTCTTCGAGATAATAGCCAGTGCCAACCATCAAGAACTGCGTTCCTGGCCGCTCAGAAAGCACCCGCGGAGCAGCATCGAGGAGCACCTGCACACCTTTCTCACGCACCATGCGACCGACGTACAAAATAATTTGTTCTTGATCGCGAGCATATTTGCTGCGCATAGCATGGTTGTTAAACTCAAAATCGAAGACATCGGGATCAGTTCCGTTGGGAATGATCACAATTTTGTCTGATGGCATTTTGAAAGAGCGTTGCAGCTCTTCGTGCATTGAATTTGAGTTGACGATTACTTCCCAGGCTTCAAAAGTAAGGCGCCATTCCATTTGGTGAATATAAGACTGCATGTCATTGTGAATGCCATGCATGCGGCCAGATTCAGTGGCATGCATAGTAGCAATGAAAGGAATACCAAAGCCGCTCTTCATCACCCAGGCAGCATCAGCGACCATCCAATCGTGGGCGTGAATAATATCAAAAGGAGTCTGGCGGTGAATTTGAATGGCATACTGCAGTAAGCCGAAATTGAGACGATTGACCCAGCTAAGAAAGTCAGGAGTGGTATCAGTTTGAGTTTTCACCCGGTGAATATGCACACCATCGGCAATTTCATGCTCGGGCTGGCCAGGATGATCGGCTGTAACCACATGCACTTCGCACCCAGTCTTGACAAGCTCCCGGGACAGAGCCCATACCACACGGGCGAGACCGCCAATGATGCGAGGCGGATATTCCCAGGACAGCATTAAAACTCGCTTCGGCACCGGTATTCCCTCATTACTTCCAATTAGTGTTGCCAATTAGTATCTAGCCACAATTTCGCCTTTCTTATTCACTGGCTAGCGGACGACTTAAAAGCGCCATGATAGCGCCAGCGGGCGTCGAATTTCCCTTAAGTGTGGACTCAACTTGCTCTGCTATGGGTAGCTCTAATCCTAGTCTTTTAGAAAGTTCACAAACCGCCTCAGCGGTTGGCACTCCTTCTGCCACAGAGCCCAGCTCTTCGAGGATAAGACTAAGAGCCTTACCGCGAGCAAGCTCAAATCCGACCCGGTAATTTCGAGAAAGTGGCCCAGAGCAGGTAGCAAAGAGATCGCCCATACCTGCTAAACCAGCCATGGTCTGGGGCTTAGCCCCTAGCCTGACAGCCAGACGTGTGATTTCAGCTAAACCGCGGGTGAGCAGGGAAGCTTTAGCATTAACGCCAAGGGAGAGGCCATCACAGGCCCCAGCCGCAATAGCAATAACGTTTTTAAGTGTGCCGCCCAATTCAATGCCCACAGGATCGTCACTGGCGTAAACTCTAAATTTGGGCGCCGAGAGCTGACTTTGCAAAGAGCGAGCTAAGTTGATATCAGCAGAAGCGACCACCGAGGCCGTAGGCAGCCCGCCCAGCACTTCATCAGCCAAGTTTGGACCAGAGAGCGAAGCCACGCCGCAGCCAGGCACAACCGCAGTCAAAATTTCACTCATTCGCATCTGGGTGCCAAGCTCCAGACCCTTGGTGGCGCTGACCAAAACAGGCAAAAATTTGTCAGATTTGCTGCCGTCAGCTGAGCTGAGCAAGCGAGCTGCCACAGCTGTTGCCAACTCCCGCATAGACTGAGAATTACAGGCAAAGACGAGTAAATCAGTATCACTTAGCGCTTCGTCGAGGGAGCTGGTAATTACAACCTCGCTAGGAATATGATGAGCCCGAGGCTTTTCCATAAGGCGAGTGGTGGTAAGTTTCAAAGCACCGGCTTGATTGCGACAATAGACCTTTACCGGTCGGCCACTATGGCACCACAAATGAGCCAAAGTGAGGCCCCAGGAGCCAGCTCCAAGGATTGTTACAGATCGCTTTTCTACGTTTTTTTCCATGATTCCAATAAAAAGGCAGCAGCCAAAGCAAATGCTAATAATAGCCTCTTGGCTTTACTTTGCTGGCTCTACTTAGATACGGAATTCATCTCTTCGTGGAAAGTAACGGCACAGTTGCGACCAGCAGCTTTAGCTTCTTGCAAAGCACGAAAAGCTGACTTAACCCAGGTTTCAACAGTCATAGTTTTGGCATCAAGGATGGCGATACCGGAGGAGCAGGTTGCATAGAAACCAGCATGAGACAAGGTTGAATGTTGAATGGCAGCAAAGTCGGCCACCAAACGCGAGGAGAGTAATTGCGCTTCATTTTCATCAAGACCCTCGGCGATGATGGCAAATTCGTCACCGGCATAGCGTCCGATAATATCTGACTGCCGCAAGCGCCTACGCAGGAGCATAGATAGGGCAACTAGAACTTTGTCACCACCAGGGTAGCCATGGCGTTCGTTGATAGAACGGAAATAATCAATATCAAGCAAGATCAAAACAGTGAAGCCAGCATGTCTTTTGCGTTGAGCAATGACAGCTTGGGCTTGCTCCATAAAAGTAGTGTGATTGAGCAGGCTTGTCAGGCCATCGCGGTGCAATAAAGTTTTGAGAAAGCGAGCGCGCTCTAGACGCGAAGAAACAGAACTCAATAGAAGAGCCGGGGGCACAGGCTTGACCAGGTGGTCATCTCCACCAGCCCGAGCGCTTTCAATGCGGGCATCTATCTGCCCTTGTGTCGTTAAAAATAGAATGGGTAATGTGGCATGGCGCTCGTCTTGTCGCACATAGCGAGAAAGTTCGTAGCCAGTCATGCCCGGAAGCATTACATCAAGCAGAACCAAATCAGGCTGAAATGCCGACATATACGACTCAAAGTTCTTAGGATCAGTACAGGTGCGAACCTGATAGCCAGCTGATTCTAAGAAGGCACGAATAAACGCCGCTTGGTCTGGGTCGTCTTCTACCGAAAGTATTCGCGGTGTTTCTTGGTAGCGTTTATCTAGCAGGTAACGCAAACGGCGGAACATCGACTTAGTATCGATAGGTTTTTCAAAGTGGGCATCAGCACCACAATGAATGGCTCTGACTTTGTCTAAAAATCCTGTTTGCTTTGAGACAATGATAATTGCCATTTCATCGCCACCTGGCATAGCCCTAATGCGCTCTACCAGCTCATAGGCATCACCATCAGGTAAAGGAATTTCCAGAATCATGCCCTCAGGCATGCGCCGCTCAAGCTCGCTAATGGTGCCAGCAAAGGAGCGTGCACTGCGGAAACTAAAGTCGTTTTCTTCTACCATTTTCTTCAGCGATTCAAGATCTTTTTGATCATCATCAATCACTAAAACTTCTTGTCGGCCAGACGTAGCAACAGCTCTAACCTTGCCGAGATTGGTTGTTTCAGGAGCTTCATCGCCGCCAGTGAACTGAGTTGATAGTTCTTGCAACAGCGCTTGCATGCGCTCCAAATCACCCTTTGATGCAGGTCCACTATTTCTAGTAATCACTTCGCACAGTTTTTCGCCCTCAACGCCAAGGGCTGAAACTCGCTGAAATCCATACATACTGCCAGAACCAGCTAGCCAGTGATAGTGCCGACTGAGCTGCTGAGCCAAATCTTTGTTATCTGGACTGGACATGAGTTTAGTAAAAAGCTCAATAATTTGCGCAAGCCTATCGGTTGAGCGTTGCACATACTGACTTTTAAGTTCGGAAAAGGTTTCCTGCCAGGAAGCCATGCCTTTATCTAACCCCTGAAATTCTAGTTATGAAGTAGTATCGAGAATAGCTTTCATCTGCGTAGCCAGAACAGTTGGGTCGAACGGCTTGGTAAGAATACCGCGGGCTCCCATTCTCTTCAGCCTTTCAATTTCTGAGGTCATGGCCTTAGCAGTGAGAAAGATCACTGGAATATTGCGCGTGCGATCATTGCTACGAAGGGCCTCAAGTGTACTGGGTCCATCCATAATAGGCATCATCATATCGAGCAAAATTACATCAGGCTGCTCCGCTGCCGCTTTGTTTACGCCATCCTGGCCATTCTCCGCCTCGATCACCTCTAGACCACCAAGTATAGTCAGACTCATACTCGCAATCGAACGGGTATCTTCTTCATCGTCAATGATGAGAACTCTCATTGTCTCTCCTAAGTTTTCTTCTTATTAAGGCCAACCATAAACGCCAATGCCATTAGACTCTTAATACCCAGTATCTCTTTACTTCACCTATTTTCTTTACTTTCAACTTGCCTCCAACTAATCTGCCGATAAGACTTGCTCACAAGGGAAACCAGCGGCTTTGAGAATCTCCTTAATCTGGTCAGAGAGCTTCAGTGGGTCAAATGGTTTAGTTATTACCGCCAGCGCCCCAAGCTTCTTCATGTCTTCAAATTCTGGAAACATCCCTTTAGTTGTGCAAAATATCACTGGAACCTCGGCAGTCTCAGGAATTTCTCGCAAACTAGCTAAGGTTTTCGTACCGTCCATATCAGTCATACAGAGATCAAGCAAGATTACATCGGGCACGTCACTACGCGCCATTTCAATGCCCTCCTTGCCCGAACAAGCTTCCGCCACAGTATCGCCGCCCAAGAGGCCCAGGCAAGAACTAGCGACCGTGCGAAAGTCCTCCTCGTCATCAATAATGAGAACCTTCATAGTAAATATTGTCTCCAAAAACTAAATTTCGTACTCAATCTAAAAAGCCTGATTTGACTGCATCGAGGCAGCTGGCTCAAGCACCTGAACTGGTTGCTTTAGCAAATTTTGGGCCTTAGGAATGCGGAACCAGAAAGTCGAACCCTTGCCCTCTTCTGACTCAACCCCAATGGTTCCTCCGTGTTGCTCAACGATACCCTTACAAATGGCCAGACCCAAACCTGTACCGCCTTTCTTCTTCGCATCTGAAGCCTCAACCTGCTGGAATCTTTGGAACAATCTGTTCTTAAAGCTCTCAGGAATACCACGGCCTCTATCAGTAACGTGCACTTCTATAAATCCGCCCGGAATCTCGGCCGAACTAACAGTAACTGCGGCACCTTTAGGTGAGAATTTAACAGCGTTAGAGATCAAGTTAACCAAAACCTGCACCAATCTATCACCGTCGGCATGAACCATCTCGCCACTCGGTTTCATATCGAGGAGCACACCATTGTTGGCAGCAAAGGTATTTACGGCTTGCTCGGAGCGCTCAAAGATGGAGGCCACCGATACATCAACCAGCTCCATATCAAGCTTGCCAGCTTCGAGTTTTTCAACATCGAGAATATCGTTAATCAGACCAATCAAACGAATGGTGTTGCGTTCAGCAATATTTACTACTTTCTTGGCCTGCTCAGGAAGAGCACCCATGGCTCCAACAGCCAGCAGAGTGAGTGAACCACGAATAGATGTAAGCGGAGTACGCAGTTCGTGTGAAACAGTAGAAACGAACTCTTTCTTCATGCGCTCTACTTCTTTGCGCTCAGAAACGTCGAGCACGTTAGCCATAAAGCGCACCGCACCGTCCGGCGAGACAAACTCAGTCAAGGAAATCTCTACAGGGAAATCTTCGCCATTGGCCGACAGACAATCAAATTCACCGATACGGTTAAGAGCCTTGGTGAACAATGTTTCCATAAACGACTGGCGGTCATTAGGGTCACTGACCGAGAAATGGCGCGCATCAGCAAAGAGTGACATGACGTGACGGCCAAGCATTTCGTGGCTGCGGGTGGAGAACATAGACTCAGTGCGGGGGTTGATTGACTCAATCAAGCCGTCGCGGGTAATGATGATCAAACCGACCATCATATTATTGATGATGTTGCGAATGCGAGCTTCGTTAGCCTTAATTGCTTCCTCAACCAATTTACGTTGGGTGATATCGTGAGCAACACAGAATAAGGCTCTATCTTTCTCTGACCAGTCTGCCGACCACAAGACGTTAACCATACTGCCATCGCGCTTTTTCACGCGGTTTTCGAAATTAACCTTACTGGTGGCACCGCGAACAGAACGAACAGCCCGAATAGTATCGGGCACGTCTTCAGGCATAATCACTTCAATAAAACGACGGCCCATCAATTCGTCAGGATAGAAGCCCCAGCTCTCATACGAAGCAGGGTTAACAGCGACGAATTTACCATCCATATCAATGGAACAAATCACATCAGCAGCGTTTTCAATTACGGCTCTCTCTTTGCGGCTAGCTTCTGCCAGGGCTTCAGCCATGCTGCGGAACGCATCATCGAGCTGGGCAATTTCATCATTGCCGCTAAGAGGAGGCCGCAATTTTTGACCACGGGCCAATCTAAAGGAGTTATCTGTGACTGTACTCAAACGAGTTGAAATGCTGCGCAAGAAATAATACAAGAGCAGGAAGGCTATACCGATATTGAGTACAACACCGAATACCAAGAACATCTTGACCGCCGCCCTAGACCTGTTCTGCTGTTCCGGGCTCTCACTTTCAATTTTTCTTTCGTCTTCAGTCAGACCTTTCAGCTCATCTTGCAGTTGGTCAGCCAATTGGCGAATCTGCTTGTACATGTGCCGGGCTCTAAACTGAGCCACATCAACCCGGTTGTCATCGATAGCAGCTTTAGCTTCACCGAGAATTTTCAAACCATCAGACGTAATCGTCTGCAAGCGGCCCAAAATCAGCTGTTGCTTATCGTTGTCGCCAACCAAGCCTTTTAATTCCTGCAAATCGAGAGGAATCTGCCGCACGATTTTGTCGTATCGGTCAGAGAACAAAGGACTCTTGGTGATACTGTAACCACCCATGGCTACGCCGGCATCATAGAACAACTTAGACAAAGCGTTGGCCTGCGAAATAATGGCCTTCGACCTGACCTGCCTTTGTACTTCCACTTCAGCTTGCTGCAGCAATACAGACAAAACAATCAAGAACACAAGTTCAAAGACGAGCGGAACTAATACGAGAATAAATCCCTTATGCGAAATCTTAAGTTGAAGATTGAGTCGCATTAACTGTTCCTATCAGGGAGTTTTATTGGGATTGAGGAGAGCTTCTTTGATTTTGCGCAGCTTCTCACGGTCAAGGCTGTAGCCATTGCCAAAGTCTATACTGGCCGGTGCAGCAGTAGTGGCCGTGCCAGAGGCAGTCGGAGTTGCAGCAGTCGTCGCCGGTGTCGGGTTGTTTCCGCTAGACACTGGTGGAACATAAGTAGGAGCAACGGCAGTTGGCCTTTGCTGATAAGTCGGTTGATAGGTTGGTGAAACCGTAGGGGTTGACCGCGTAGGTTGATCCGAGGCCAAATCGTTGAGAATCTGCTTGGTCTCGTCGTCAATCATGACGTCTGCTTCGCTCTCGCCCCGTCGGTAACCTTGAGGAAGGCCAAAGTAGTTAGCTGGAATAGGGCAAGTCTTGGTGTAATAGGTATCAAGCATTGAGCTGAGACTACCAGAGTTGTTAACGTAGCTCACTTTCAGTGGAAACATGTGGGTGTCAGGCAGACCGTAAGCCTTTGCCAGCATTTTTGAAATGCGCCCAGGAACGGCAATATCATTTGATATCCAACAATCGGCGTGGCGAATGGTAGCCCGTTTGCCACCAGGAGGCCCGCCTCCGTTCATGGTGTACTTAGTAGCCAAAAGCCCGGCGACCTGGGTCGAACCAGCCTTAGCCCAGTTGCGGTCAGACATGTCTTGACCATTACCTGCCGTCTTGCGGTCCAGGTCAGCCATCCATTTGTCGAAAGTAGTGCTGTAGTACATTCTGGTCTTGTCGTTATAGAGAGCGACGTTCCAGTCAGGGGCACAAGTGACGATATTAATGCCGCGGGCGGGACTTACCAGCTTGAGGCCAGTGCCACTGATGTAAATGTACTGGTCTCCGAATTTCTCAGACTTCTGGGTTAAGACCCAGCCCTTTTCATCGGCCATAGCTGGCGCGCTGGTAAAAATTCCACAAAGGGAAGCGAGACAAAGGCTTACAGATAGAAAGACTGATGTTGAAAAACGCATGTTCAGCAAACCGCTAAGGAAACAAAGAAGGAAACTAGAAATATTCAGGATGAAACCAGGATATCTATTAATGGCAACACCCATCAATTTTCTTACCCGCTTCTGCACTAATAGAAACAGATTTATCAGAATCTTCGCCCATTTTGGCGGGTTTAATGCCATTTGCCGGCTGAAATTCTTATCTTCAGCGACCCAAAAATGTGCGGGCGCGGAAAGATGCCTGCTAAAATATGGCCGATAAAAAAGCCTAAGCAATTAGTATGGGTGGCGCTACTTAACTGTCTTACCCAACCTTGTACGTGGATCAAGAGCATCACGCAGGCCATCACCCAAGAAATTGAACGAGAGCACAGTCATAAAGATAAAAAGCGAGGGGAAGAAAATTAAATGGGGATGAGCCCGCAATGAGCGCCAGCCGTCAGAGGCTAGAGTGCCCCAGCTACAGGCGGGCGGCGACAGACCCAGGCCGATGAAACTGAGGGTCGACTCGGAGAGAATGGCCGACGGTACAGTAAATGTCAGGGCGACAATAATTGGACCAATGGCATTGGGCAAGAGATGCTTAAAAACAATATTCAAACCTGATTGGCCTTGAGCCCGAGCGGCTTCGATAAACTCTTCATTTTTCAATTGCAAAAATTGGGCTCGCACCAGTCGCGCCGTCCCCATCCAACTGACTAGGCCAAGGGCAATGAGAATACCGACAGTACCGCGGCCGAGCAATACACCGATAAGTATCATCACAAGTAAGTCTGGCAGCGAATAAGCAATATCGACTCCACGCATTAAGAGTGTGTCTATTTTGCCTCCGAAATAGCCAGAAATTGCACCATATAAGGTGCCAATTACGAAGGCAACAGCAGCAGTAGTAAGACCGATAGCAATAGAAAGCCGGGCGCCATAGACTATACGCGAGAGCAAATCCCGACCCAATTCATCAGTGCCCATAAGATGTTGACTGCTTGGGCCAGCGAGAAAATCAGTTGAGGTTTGGTCAAAAGAATAGGGACAAAGACTAAATCCCATCCACGAAAGCAAAGCCACAAGACAAATAGCGGCAATCACCCAGAAGGCGAAATAAGCCGTCGGTATGCGCTTCAAGCGCGCTACAACACTCTGATCAAGTGGCTTGACAGCAGATGGAGGAGATTTGGCGTTGTCTAAAGTCTGCATCTCGTCCTCTTTCTAGTCTTCTAGGCGCATGCGCGGGTCTAATATTTGGTAGGCAACGTCAACGAATGTGTTGGCCACTATTAACAAGACGGCAAAAACCAGGGTTGTGCCAAGAATCAAATCGTAATCTCTGTTCATCACAGCCGTAATGAAAAACCGGCCCATACCAGGTATGGCGTAGATATACTCAACGACAAATGAGCCAGTGATAACAATAGCTGTTAGCGGACCAAGCACTGTTACAACCGGTATAAGCGAATTGCGCAAAATATGTTTGGTCACAGTCGACCACTGTGACAGCCCTTTAGAGCGAGCCGTGCGCACCCAGTCTTTTTCAACGATCTCAAGCACTGAAGCTCGCGTTAAGCGAGCTAAATAGGCTGCCGGCGAGAAAGCTAGAGTCACCGCTGGTAGCACCACATGCCAGGGAGACTCCCATAACCCAACCGGCAAAACCCGCAGTTCAATAGCAAAGACAAAAATAAGGGTGGCACCAATAACAAAGCCAGGCACCGAGATTCCCAAAGTCGACAAGAACATGGCGATTACATCTTCACGGCGACCGCGACAGACTGCTGCGATAGCTCCTAAAGGCACGCCAATCATTACCGCCAGAGTTAGACTGATGGTTCCCAATTGCAGCGAAACAGGAAAAGCATCAGACAAAATATCATTGACTGTCCGATTGACGTATTTATAAGAAACGCCTAAATCGCCTTGAGCTAATCGACCTAAGTAAAGGAAGTATTGCTCCGGCACCGGCTTATCGAGATGGTACTTAGCGTTGAGGTTGGCGATGATTTCAGGCGGTAGATTTTTGTCAGCATCAAAAGGACCTCCCGGTACAATTCGCACTAAAACGAATGTCAGTGATGCCACCACCAGCAGCACCGGTATAGCAAGCAGTATTCTTTTCAAAATCAATGCAATCATTGCCCACCTACTTCAACAGCCTTGAAGAACTGCAAATCAAGCGGGTTGATGGCGATTCCTTTGACCCATGGTTTAACCATAATATTCTGAGTTGCTAAAAACGTCGGCACGATTGGCACCGCTTCACGGCAGAGCATGACATCGGCTTGACGATAAAGGTCGGCTCGTTTTTTAGTATCTAGCTCACCTTCAGCCGCTTGGATAAGCTGGTCGTACTTAGGGCTCCACCACTTAGTGTCATTGTTGCCGCAGTCTTTAGTGAAGAGATTCATAAAAGTCTCAGGGTCTGGATAATCGGCGCCCCAGGAATTGCGAAACATAGGTGGCGCGTCCTTGCGCACTGTTGCCAAATATACTTTCCATTCTTGATTAACTAGTTCTATTTCAATACCAAGATTGCGTTTCAATTCATCTTGAGTGGCTTCGACAGTCAATCGCACATCATCGCGATTAGGATAGAGCAGCTCTGCTTTCGGGAAACCTTTGCCACCGGGGTATCCAGCTTTAGCGAGAAGGGCCCGAGCTTGCACTGGATCAAATTTCAATCCCGAATCGGGAGAATATCCTGGTAGCGCTGGTGGTATCCAACTGGTGGCAGGGCGCTCACCCCGTCTTAGAATACGAGGGAATACAGAGCGGTCAATCGCCATAGCCACGGCCTTGCGCACCAGGGGATCGGTAAAGGGTTTCTTGCTGACGTTAAAGGCCAAATAGTTTGCTCGCAGCAGTGGAAAGTTTTTATACTCGGGAGAAGAACGAAAGCGCTCGACATCAGGAGTAGAGAAGCTGCGATTGTCGATGAAGTCTAGCTCATCGTTCTCGTACAAAGCGAAAGCTGTTGAAGCTTCTGGCACCATAAACATCTTGACGAGCTTAACTTTGGGCGGTCCATCAAAGTATTGGGGGTTGGCACTCAATTCCATTTTGTATTCGTGCTGCCAGCGAGTAAGCTTGAAAGGCCCATTGGTGACAAAGTTCTCAGGCTCCGTCCAGCGATCACCGAAGCGTTCCACCACATCTTTGCGCATCGGGAAGCTAACGCAGAAGGCAGTTAGATATATAAAGTACGCGGCCGGCTTGGAAAGTCTCACTTCAAAAGTGTGCGGATCGATTGCTTTGATGCCAAGAAGATCGGCATTTTTCAGTTTCCCCGTGTTGTAATCGCGAGCATTGACAACATCGTAAAGAAAGAATGCGTATTGAGCAGCGGTAGCCGGATTAAGTAATCGTTTCCAGGCGTACTCGAAATCATAAGCTGTGACGGGCTTTCCGTCGGTCCAGCGCAAATCATCTCTTAGATGGAAGAGATAACGCTTGCCATCATCAAGAACTTCCCAGCTTTTAGCGCAAGAAGGTGCGCAGGTGAGGTCATTGGTGTATTGGGTGAGGCCGACCATTAGATTGGAGACAACATCAAAAGATGTCGAGTCTGTAGCAGTATGCCAGTCAAGACCAGGGGGCTCAGTGCCAAGGTTTACCCTGAGGACACCAGGCTCAAAACGGCTCCTGGCCTTAGTACAAGCTGTTAGTGACAAAATGCTCACCAGCAGCAATAAAGCAAGAAGGCACTGTCCAAGCCCCTTGGCGAGGCGCCATATTAAGTATCTGTCATCGCTTTTCGCATCGCTACTTTTTGTCATCGCCTTTATTCTAGCTTTATTGACAGTTTTTCGAACTCTTGGATATACTTGCCTTGACGCCTCCGAGGAGGCTTCTTTTTTCTGTCTTGTTTTTGACGGCAAGACAGTTGTTTGGAGTTATTGTCATGGCGAAGAAAGACGACCGCATCATCATCACATTGGCCTGTGGAACTTGCAAAAGACGCAATTACACAACCATGAAAAACAAGAAAAATGATCCGGAAAGACTGAACTTGGAAAAATATTGCAAGTTCTGTCGCAAGCACGTTGAACACAAAGAAACCAAGAAATAAAGGCTCTTCCTTTCTCTCGGTTGTTTTGTTTTCAGTACTGATAAGCAGTACATGGGGCCGCTCCGGCGGCCGCGTCACGCGCCCTTAGTTAAATGGTATAACGTGGGTCTCCAAAACCTTTGTTGAGGGTTCGACTCCTTCAGGGCGCGAATTCAATATAAATCTAAAGCAGTTTTAGATAAAGCGCGTTTTAGATAAAACGGATGGCTTGATACAGATGGCAAATAAGGAACAGGACAGCTCAACAGGCCAAGTGGTCAAAGCTAAGGAGCAATCCGTGTCCACGACTAAATCTGAGAAGCATGAAGAGAAAAAACACTCACTTATAGTGAGTGTTGGTCAGTTCCTTAAAGAAGTCGCTATCGAGCATCGCAAGATTACGTGGCCTGACAACAAGCAAGTCGTGCGCGAGACATGGAGTGTGTTATTCCTCGTCACAGCGATAACGATGATTGTTCTTGGCATCGACTGGGTGTTAGGCAGCGTTATCTTTGGACCAATTGAGCACTGGGCTCGCTTGCACGGAGCCGGCATAGGCCGGGGCTAATACCTAATTAGGTACGAGCTGAAGAAAAGGGATGGCGAAATGGCTTTCATAAAGACAGACGGACAACGACGCTGGTTCGCAGTGCAAACCGCCTCCGGTCACGAAAACAAAGTGAAGGAGCACATCGAAAAACGCATCGTCACCATGGGCGCGCAAGACCGCATCTTCGGCGTGATTGTGCCTGAAAAAATGGTGACCAAGGTCAAGGATGGCAAGCGTATTGAGAAACGTGAACGGGAATATCCCGGTTACGTTTTTGTCGAAATGATTCTTGATGATGACTCCTGGCGTGTCGTTCGTGAAGCCCCTGGTGTAACGAAATATGTGGGCGCTGGAAAAAAACCAACCCCTGTTCAAGACGCAGAAATGCGCAAGATTTTAAGACGTCAAATGGCGATGACTGGCCTCAAAGGCAAGAAACCTGCTGCTATCGATGTTAAGGTCGGCGACTACGTACGCATCACAGGCGGACCATTCGCAGACTTTACAGGAGAGGTAACAGAAGTGAACCTCGAAAGAGAGCGGATCAAGGCTTCTGTCATCATCTTCGGACGTGCCACACCAGTTGAGCTTGAGTTCAACCAGGTTATAAAAGTGTAAATGTGGTGGACTAAGTCCCCCATCTACCATATGATCGATATTTCGTGCATTTCTATCGAGCGTCTTCACCAGAAGCCGTACCCAAAAATTGCACTTCAAGTTAAATAGTTCATCTTAATTAGACAGACATAGGACCGAGAAAAGTGAAAAAGGCTGTTGGGAAAATCAAATTGCAAATCACCGCAGGGAAAGCCAATCCTGCTCCGCCTATTGGTCCAGCTTTGGGTCAACACGGCGTCAACATCATGCAATTTTGCAAAGAATACAACGCTAAGACTCAAGATAAGGCTGGCACGATTATCCCAGTAGAAATTACCGTCTACGAAGATCGTTCCTTCACCTTCATCCTGAAGACACCTCCTTCTGCCGAACTAATTAAGAAGGCAGCCAATGTGGAGAAAGGCTCCGCAGCTCCCAACAAAACAAAAGTTGGCAGTTTGACTAAGGCAAAAGTCACCGAGATCGCCAAGATCAAGATGCCTGACCTTAACGCCGTAACCCTTGAGGCCGCCGAAGCAATGATTGTCGGTACCGCAAGAAACATGGGCATTTTAGTCGTCGACTAAAGC
>CAJXZK010000109.1 GCA_913063055.1 uncultured bacterium | reverse complement strand
AATGATACGGCGACCACCGAGATCTACACCTCTCTATTCGTCGGCAGCGTCAGATGTGTATAAGAGACAGAACAAAAGTCGAAGCCTCATCTCCAGCTCTAAGCGCACATGTTGAAGTTGACGATGCCGAAGGAAAAGTTCTCAAAGACTTGCGCGATCAATCTCTACAAGAATTTCAGCGCTTCCACGTTGGTGCGCGCAAATTAATTGCATTCCAACAATGGCAGTACTTCTTTGACTTTGCCAAATACACAACCAACGCCATTGGCTATGAATTCGCTTATCTCTCTCTACACCGAAGACATCGCATCTGGAACGGCAGAGCTGGTGCGCTCTTCATCGTGTCAGGTCAACTTACAATGTGGGGACCGATACTAAGCAGGGTAGCCGCGAAAGGGGTTGGAGAGCTTACAAAACATCGCATCAAACGTGTGATGCAAGACTCAAGTGATGCCAAAGTTCAAGTACTAGAATCAGACCTGGCAGTTTTAGATCGACTTATAAAACAAGGAAAGGTATCTAACTTAGGTGTAGCCAATGCTATAGACCGAGGAGGACTGTATGGTGAACACCAGCGGTTCTTCAACGACGAAATTAGAACAGCTCAGAAGAAGAACGCGGCAGCCAAACTAACCGCTACCCAAAACATCGGAGCTGGTCTCTACGTAGGTGGCACAAAAACCGCATCAGGTATTCTTTTTGCTATTCCAGGATTCAACCATCACTACAACAATTCATCAGCCCGGGCCAGCAGAGTGACTAACGATCTCTTATTTACGGCTTCGCTTATTGCCATTCCCTCGTCGGCATTCGGCATGCTTGACACGCTGCGCATTCAAGTTCGCGGCGAGATCAATCGCCACAAGGCTCTCAAAGCTGGTATGCTCCCCGGGCAAATTGCTTCCGCTCGACTAAAACAGCTCGATGATATGGAAGCACGCTTGAGAGCGAAGTAGCCTCGAAGACAAACTGTTATGATTTACGGATGCCTGAGAGTTCAGACTCCGTATACTCAATCCCAGTCCCAGAGGCCCTCGCTAGCCTGAGGCGCTTTTCCTTAGATGGGGCCCTGCTTCTCTTCGATCGAGACAGTGGCCTCAATGCTCTTTGCCAAGGCCCCGAAACTCAGTACCTAAAGCAATCAGCGCCTAGAGTCATACAATTTGGCATCACCAACTCTTGTAATCTTGCTTGCACATTTTGCTCAAGAGACCTGACAGCCCAAAGTGGCTGGACATCCGATCAAGCCTTTACAGTACTCTTTGAACTGGCTCAAGCTGGGGTTCTAGAAGTTGCCTTCGGCGGAGGTGAACCTTGGACATTTCCAAATTTCGCCGAACTCGTCTGCCGATTGCACGATGAAACTCCACTGGCAATTAACCTGACCACAAATGGGCTGGCCATGTCACCGGCTCGCCTGGCAGCGATAGAAGGAAAATATGGACAGATTCGGCTCTCACTCTATGAAAACAATGATTGGCGTTCAAAAGTAACTGAGCTAGTGGAAGCAAAAGCACGCTTCGGAGTGAATTATCTGGTTACCCCAGAGCGCTTAGCAGACTTAGAAAAAACTATATTGGAGCTAGCCTCACTTGGCTGTAGAGATATTTTGCTGCTCAGCTATAACGGCAGTGATTCGGCTCTTCACCTTGATGCCAGCAGTGCCCAAAAGCTGGCTAAGCGGGTAGCTATCATTGCCAGAGCCCTGAACAATAATTGTCAGATCAAATTAGATGTTTGCTGGGGCGAACGTATGGACGGTGTTCCTCGCCTCTTCGACCGCCAAGATTGCGGAGCCGGACGCGACTTCATCGTACTCACAAGCGATAAAAAGCTTCAACCATGTAGCTTTCACGAGACGAAAATAGCAGTCGAAAACGCTCAGGATATTATGAACATTTGGCGACAGCGACAAAGCGAACTCAGTACAGCATCACTGATACCTGGCTGCGCCAGAGCGCCAGGATTTGGACTAACCGCCGCCATGCCGATTTCCGAAAATCTGACTCAACTGGCAATTTCAAATTCATTGTCAAAATCAGCGCCACTATCAAGAGAGGCTAAACCATGAAAATCAAGATCTGGAATGCCTTTGCCAGCAACAACAGCGGCAGTTATACAATCGTCGGAAATTTTCCCACTGCAGAGTTAGCACAAGATGTGGCTAAAGAACTGGCTGTAGTAGTCGCAGCGCAAGATGCCTGGATACGTAGTGATGATAGAAACAGCAAATCTCCACTAGAAATATTTGCTAAAACAAACAGTCTAAATAGCAATGATGTCGATAACTCAATAGACGAATGGCCTGAATACAGCGAAAATACTACGCCACAAGTTCTAGCCATTGACCATCAGGTTTTCATTCACCACGATTACACAGTGACATTACCAGCCATCTTTGGCCAATATTTCTATGTCCGAGGCGGAAGAGTTAATATTGAACTCAATCACTCGCATCATCCTATTGTGGCAATTTTTGCATTTTATGTAGACTACAAGGTGAGGCACAAGATTGATCTTCAAGAAAAATTTGCGCAAGTAATAAACGAACTCACAGCAGACTCTGGACCGCTTTCCGTTGGCCTGCGAGAAGGCCATTCTCCAGTCTGGAAAATAATGGGCAGCAACTTTGATAGTCACCTTGTTATAGGTGCTTGTTTTGAGGAATTGCTCGATAGCTTCCGTGAAATCGAAAAGATCGCAGCAGAGCATTCACTAAGGTCAAACGTAACTTTGTTCGAAGCCTTTAGTGACGACCAAGATCCGCTTAGCCACTTAAGATAGCCTGACTTAATTAACTCCGCCTTCTCGACAGTATGGTCATAAACTAAATAGTTGTATATGCAACTATTCGTGAAAAAAAGAATCCCCATGGTCAAAACAAAATACTTGAGTACTCAAGTATTTTGAAAATAGATAGTGTATATACACGCATTTCTCGAAATTGATCTAGATGCAGAAAATAGGCTAGAACTCCTAGCAGCAAATCCTATCGCTCTCGTTATTTCTCGCCAGTAGTTAAGCCCTGCAAACGCACGCGCTCTTCTTCCAAAACTTGTTTCATGATCTCGCTAAGTGGGGGGGGTTATAAGCGCAGTGGTCATCTCCATTGATTCGCTCATAACTGCCGGCAAAGCTTGCAGGGTCTTTTTACCGGTGGGAGTTTTATAGAAGGTAATGATGTCCTGCATTTCAGACTCAGTGAAATTCTTGTCGTAAACCACCAGTGCCACTTCTTGCATGACTTGGCTCAGGTCGATTCTCTGCATGAACAACTGGCGCAGGCGCTCAGACGACCGGGCGCTCTGTTCTTGGGCCGTGGCAATTAGCTCCTTTTTCTTCTCTTCTGAAAGATTAGGAGCGGCATTAATGGCTTGCGCTAGCAAAGTGGGATAGCGTCTTTGATGAGAGAGAGTCAATTGATTGATGATCATCTCCACCTGTTTATCGGCATCGGTCATCTTCAAAAGTTCAAGAATCAAAGCTTTCTTTGCCGGTGTAAGAGTCGGAGATGTTGCGGCCGGAGCAACTGCAGCAGCGGCTGACGTATTTACACCAGAAGCAGGCTTGGTGGCCGCAGGTCCAGCAGAAGCTCCAGCAGAAGAGGCAGCTGAAGATCCAGTAGCAGTTCCAGCAGCGTCAGATGCGATTGCTGGCGCTACTGCAAGCAAAAGAGAAGCCGCTGACAAAACGACATTGAGCAAACGCATTATATTTAGACCTCTTATTTGACTCGACCGAGAGCACTACGTTTGGCACCACCAACGGTGTTACGCGTTTTTGCAGCTTCTGTTTTCTTTGTTTTATCTTTGAAGATTAAAGCGAACACTTCATCAAGGTGAGCAACAGGAATAAGCTCGACTTTTTCTTTGACATAGTCAGGAATATCAGCCAAATCTTTTTCATTGCTACGAGGCAGAATGACAGTCTTAATACCAGCTCGAAGAGCAGCTAAGACTTTTTCCTTCAATCCACCAATTGGCAGCACTCGTCCGCGCAAAGTAATCTCGCCAGTCATGGCAAGTGAACCGCGTGCCGGTCTTTTTGAAATAGCAGAGACAAGGGCACAGCACATAGCCACACCAGCCGATGGGCCATCTTTTGGTGTAGCGCCCTCAGGTATGTGTATGTGAATATCCAGAGTTTCATGGAAGTTAGTTGGTATGCCAAGCAACTCAGCATGACTTCTAATGTAGCTAAAGGCGGCTTCAGCTGACTCTTTCATGACGTCGCCGAGCTGACCAGTTAGTTGCAGCTTGCCTTTACCGGGCATAGTGTTTACTTCAATCGATAAAGTCTCGCCACCAGTCTCAGTCCAGGCCAAGCCCATAACAATTCCAACTTGAGGGCCTTTCACTTCATTTTCGCGCACAATCTTGGGTGGCCCTAAGAATTTTGGCACCAGATTCGGTTGCAGTCTAACTGACTCAACTTCTTCCTTAACCACCTGCGACGCCACCTTCCGGCAAACATTGGCAAGGTTACGCTCGAGACTGCGCACACCAGCTTCGCGAGTATATTCTTGAATAATCTTGCGCAGAGTAGCAGCAGGTATCTTTAACTGCTTTTCGCTTAAACCATGGCGATAAAGAATCTTCGGCAATATGTGATTCTCAGCAATCGCTACTTTCTCTTCTTCGGTGTAGCCCGATATAGAAATAATCTCAAGACGGTCAAAAAGTGGCCTTGGCACTTGTTCTAAGCTATTAGCAGTAGCAACAAAGACAACTTCAGAAAGTGAGAATGGTGCGTCTAAATAGTGATCGGTGAAGGAATCATTTTGATCCGGGTCTAGCACTTCTAACATAGCGGCCATGGGGTCGCCTTGATAAGAGCGGGTCATCTTCTCGATTTCATCGAGCAAAATCACCGGATTTTTAGTTCCAGCTTGTTTCACTGCCTGAATGATACGACCCGGCATGGCGCCAATATAAGTACGTCTATGGCCACGAATCTCAGCTTCATCACTGACGCCGCCCAAGCTAATGCGGGCGAATTGACGGTTCATAGCCCGTGCAATTGACTTCACCAGGCTGGTTTTACCTACCCCAGGTGGCCCAACTAAGCAGAGAATAGTTCCAGTTGGTTCTTTGGCCAGCTTACGCACAGCCAGATACTCCAGAATGCGCTCTTTGACTTTCTCTAGACCATAGTGATCTTCAGTCAAAATCTCTTCGGCCTTGTGCAAATCAATAACTTCGCGGGAACGCTTAGCCCAGGGCAAAGCCACAAGCGTATCTAAATAAGTACGAATGACGCCAGCTTCAGCACTCTGGGGCATCATTTTCTCAAGACGACCGAGCTCTTTATTAGCTCTTTCGAGAGCCACGCCCATCATCTTGGACTTTTTAATTTTTTGCTTGTACTCGTTTATCTCGCCGAGTTCGCCACCATCTTGATTGAGTTCATCTTGAATGATGCGCAATTTTTCGCGCAGATAATATTCCCGCTGGGTCTTCTCTAAATTGAAGCGCACGCGGTCGTGAATCTGCTGTTCTAAGTCAGCTAACTCAAGCTCACGAGAAAGAAGCTGACCAATATATTCGAGTCTTTCGGTAGCGTCGCTTATCTCTAAACACTTCTGCCGTTCAGCTAAGCTCAACCCCAAATAAGTAGCGATGATGTCAGCAAGGCGACCAGGTTGACCAATACCAGAGACTGCCAAAAGGCTCTCTGGATTGATTTTCTTCGTCGACTTAACGTACTGCTCAAACTTCTCTACTGAAATTTTGATCAGAGTGCGGGTGGTCTCATCATCCACCAAAATCTCACTGCGCTCTTCAACTTTGGCAGTGAAATGATCGGGAGCATCCTCGATCACATCCAGCATCACTCGCATAGAGCCTTCCACCAGCACCTTTACAGTGCCGTCGGGCAGCTTCAGCATTTGCATTACTTCGGCTAAAGTGCCGATCTGGTAAAGGTCTTCGACTTTAGGGTCTTCAGTTTCTGGCTCTTTTTGGGCAACCAGTACCACCAATCGATCGTCACGCATCAAAGCCTGTTCGAGGGCCGCGATTGACCGCGGCCTCGAAACAAACAAAGGCGTTACCATTTGGGGGAAGACCACAACATCCCGGAGAGGGATGAGGGGGAATACTTCAGTGCTCAAATCCACCATAAGGCGTTAATTGGCCTCAACGAGAAAAACTGACGCTTTTAAGGATAAATCGCCAGCTTAGCAAGCTTTAGGCAATCTCCCCCTTCAGTTTAGCCTTTGGAAGCTGAAGTAGCTCCGCTGTCGATCGTTTTTCTACAAGTTCCTTAGTGATATGGCAGACCTTGATATCAGATCGCGATGGCACTTCGTACATAATGTCGAGCATGATTTCTTCAACGATAGAACGCAGCGCACGGGCGCCAGTCTTACGTTTTAGAGCTTCTTCGGCGACAGCTCGAATTGACTCAGTGTCAAACTTAAGCTCAACTCCATCAAGCGACAACAACTGTTGATATTGCTTGATGATGGCGTTCTTAGGCTCAACCATAATGCGAACCAAAGCTTCTACATCAAGGGCTTCAAGCACTGCAGTGACCGGCATACGGCCGACGAATTCAGGAATCAGACCAAACTTGAGCAAGTCATCTGGAGCAGTGTCCATCAGAATCTTAGATGAACGCTGTTCTCTTTCCCAAGCGGTCAGAGGACGCTCACTACCAAAGCCAATATTACGGTTGGAAGAGACGCGGGCTTCAACAATCTTGTCTAAGCCAACAAATGCTCCACCGCAGATAAATAGGATATTGGCAGTATTGATCTGGATGAATTCTTGGTGAGGATGCTTACGTCCACCTTGAGGCGGCACGTTGGCAAGGGTTCCTTCAATCATCTTCAGCAAGGCCTGTTGCACACCCTCGCCAGAGACGTCTCTGGTGATGCTGGTATTTTCAGACTTGCGTGAAATTTTATCGATTTCATCAATGTAAATAATGCCGCGTTCGGCCTTCTTCACGTCGTAATCAGCTGATTGATAGAGCCTGAGCAAGATGTTTTCAACGTCTTCACCGACATAACCAGCCTCAGTCAAGGTAGTGGCATCAGCAACGGCGAAAGGAACATCGAGCAATTTTGCCAATGTTTGTGCCAAAAGTGTCTTACCGCAACCGGTAGGACCAATCAGCAGGATATTAGACTTGGAGATCTCTACTTGATCAGCCAGTTCGGCGTTGTGGCTAATTCTCTTGTAGTGGTTGTATACAGCCACTGAAAGAATCTTTTTGGCCCGTGATTGACCGATGATATGCTGATCGAGGAAGGCCTTAATTTCTTGAGGCTTAGGAATATCAACCATTTGCGGAGTTGACGTTTCTGGAGCGGGCTGAGCAGCAGCGCCGCCTTCGAACAGTTCTTCATCAAGGATCTCATTACAAAGATCAACACACTCATCGCAGATATATACTCCGGGGCCAGCGATCAATTTTTTGACTTGATCTTGGCTCTTTCCGCAAAACGAGCACTTGAGTCGATTGTCCGATTGTTTTGGCATTTAGTTTCCCTATCTAGGACCTATAGTTCTACTTAATCACACACTTTGCATTCTACAAAGTTAAATGCCCGGGCGCTCAGGCCCGGGCATCAACTAAGAACGTTTAGACAGCTGACAGGTTGGGCGATTGCTCAAGTTTGGTAATAACTTGATCTACCAGGCCGTACTCCTTGGCTTCTTCTGCAGTCATGATGTTGTCACGATCTGTGTCTTTCTCGATTGTTTTAACCGATTGACCAGTATGTTCAGCCATCAACTCATTCAATTGGCGTTTAATGCGAAGAATTTCGCGAGCTTGAATTTCGATGTCGGTAGCTTGACCTTGAGCACCACCCAATGGTTGGTGAATCAAGATGCGTGAGTGAGGAAGCGACAGACGCTTGCCTTTCTTACCAGCAGAAAGAAGGAAGGCACCCATAGATGCAGCTTGACCCAAACAGATTGTGGATACATCTGAACGGATGTGTTGCATGGTGTCATAGATAGCCAAACCAGCGGTGACAGAACCACCAGGTGAGTTGACATATAGACGGATATCTTTTTCTGGATCTTCGCCTTCAAGCAATAGCAACTGAGCGACGATGAGGTTTGCCACCATGTCATCAATTGCGGTGCCCAGGAAAATAATTCTCTCGCGCAGCAATCTAGAGAAGATGTCGAAAGCTCTTTCACCGCGAGCAGTAGTTTCAATTACTGTCGGTGCGTAGATAGCTTCAGGGCTAACATAAGGAGTCTGACTCCAGATCTCATAAAGTTGCTTCGAGCTTGGTGGCGACTTAATGATGTTGTTGTCACCGTATTTTTGTGTAGTCATTTTGTCTTCCGTTTCCTAGGATGTCTCTTAGCTTTGAGCAATGCTCAGAGGATATTTTATCGCTCATGTGGCATTCTATCTTACTGAAAAGTGACAAATACACATTAAACGGCCTCTGTTCAGAGACTTCCTAAAGAAGTCACAGGAGAGAACCTGTAGTGTACTTGTCACCTCTCAAGTATCAAAGTAGCCTATTCGGCTTTCTTGCTAGCTTTCTTACCGGCCTCAGCTTTAGGCTTTTCTTTGCCCTCAGCAGCGGCCTTGGCTTCAGTTTTACTTTCAGCCTTATCAGCTTTAGCTACAGCTTTTCCGCTGTGGCCATGGGCTGCATGGTCGTGATCTTCAGTACATTCATCGGGCACGAAGTTAATTTTGGCACTGCTGACCAAAAGTTCTACAACTTTACCGGTCAAGACTTCTTCAGCCACTTGTCTGCGCACGTCTTCGTTGTTGGCAAACTCTTCGAACTGATCTGGGCGCAACTGATAGCGCATGGCCAGCTCAGCGTAGTAGGGAGCCATTTCTTCATCGTTGACCGTGAGTTTCTCTTCGCGCACAACGGCACCAAGCACTAAAGAAGTAAGAACACGCTGACGCGCTTCTTCCAACTTAGTGGTTTTCATCTGAGTGTACTCGTCGGTTGCTTCAAACTCTTCCCATGGCTGGCCGTTTTGCTCAACATAGCGACGCAGTTGACCAAGCAACAAATCGCGCTCACGCTCAACCATTGTTTCTGGTATGTCGACTTGAGCGCTCAACGCCACCGCCTCTACTACCATTCTCTGAGCACGTGATTCATTTTCCTGCTTGACCACTTCATGCAGTTCAGCCTTGATTGACTCTTTCAAACCATCAAGATTTTCGTGACCAACTGATTTAGCTAGTTCGTCATTAACGTCAGGAGTAGTCTTCTTGCGAATCTCCTTGAGATGAACGTCGAATTCAGCTTCTTTACCAGCTACTTCTTTGCGCTTGTAGTTTTCAGGGAAAGTGGCCTTAGCTTTGAACTTATCTTTGGCATTTTTGCCAACGACTTGCTCACAGAAACCAGGCAAGAAGGATCCTTCAACCAGATCAAGCATCAATGAATCGGCTTTTCCACCTTCAAGAGGCTTGCCATCAACAAAGCACTCAAAATCGATTACAGCAGTGTCGCCCATTTCAGCCGCTCTACCTTCTACAGGGGCGAGGGAGGCTTTGGTTTCGGCTACGTTTGCGAGGGCGCGCTCAAGAGCATCTTCAGGAAGAGCTACTTCAGGCACATTGACTTCGATTTCTTTGTAGCTGCCAAGCTTTACTTCAGGACGAATCTCGAATTTAGCTTCGAACTTCAGCGGTTGACCAAGCTTGAAATCGAAATTGGAATATTCAGGAGCAGTGATGATATCGAGATTTTCTTTTAAAAGAGCCTCGTTGATCAGCTCAGGAACAAGCTTTTCTAAAGCTTCACGCTTGATAGCTTCTTCACCAATGGTCTTTTCAATAATCATTCTGGGCGCTTTGCCGGGTCTAAAACCAGGGATACGCACTTGATGACTGAGCTGGCGACAAGCCATCTCGTAGGCTCGGGAAACCTTGTCAGGTTCCAACTCGATGCCCATTTTTACTATGTTTTTGCCTTCCCGTTCGAGGGTGACCTTCATGACTTTCTCTCTCAGTGACTATATACGCCGAAATACAAATTAGATTGTGGATTTTAACATGGCAGAAGGCACGGCCCTGCGACTAGAGCTGGATTATTTACAGTTGCCCCGGAGTAGCAGCCGGAAGCTAATTAGAAATCGGTCAAATTAGACGGTTGATTTCAGCTCTCTCGCCTTATGGCAGCTCAGCTGGATACATCGCCGACACGCCCAAAGCCACACCAGCAGCCACATTAACGCAAAGGAAAATTCCCAGAAAAATGCAGCCCATCATCAGCTGCCAGCAAATCAAGGCTTGGCGCTTACCAAGAGAAGACAAGATTCCAAGACGGTAAACCAAAAACATAGTCACAGCCACGGCCAAAACCACATCTGAAATAGCAATGAAGGCCAAACGCATGCTTGCCATTGGCGTATATACAAGAGACAGCACTTCGGCTATACAGCAAACGAGCAGGGCTATTACAGTGACGCGATCTGATGTGCGAACCTGCACCTCATCGGTAGCCGAGGCCTGACCAACATATTGAATGGCTGCCATTGATGATTGCCAGGGAGAACGTCTCTGAGCGGCTCCCTGTAATGCTGGACTTGCTACTTCATCAGCAGCGGGATCAACAGCAGGATCACAGGCAGAATCAGCCGCAGCCGATGGCGCAGTTGTCGCTTTAACCTGAGCTGTAGAAGGCTCTGTGGTCGCCTCAGCACTCGGCTTTGATGTAGCTTCTAATGTAGTTTCTACACTAGGCTCGGCCGAATTTGAGGCTTCGTTTGCTGGATCTTGCACTCCGTCAGTCATTCCGATGTCACTCTCCAGATTTTTTCTCGCGCAGCACTTACATGACTAATATAGCTCAAGCAAGGCAATCTTTTAAATCTGTTAATAAGAGTACTAAAAAGAAAAGCTGCCCAGGGGGCAGCTTAAAAATGGAGCGGGAGAAGAGATTCGAACTCTCGACATCCTCCTTGGCAAGGAGGCATTCTACCACTGAATTACTCCCGCATTATGGCTTAGAGCCATTGAAGAACCAGCGCAGAAAGAAATTATACACAACTGAAAGATCTTGTGTGCACCTGCAAGCAAATCCTAACGGGATGTTGCGATAGCGTTTACACGACGAGGACGAGCGGACAAACGCTTTTCAACATCCGATAGAACACGAACCACGTGGTAGGCGTTATTGGCATCGGTGCGAGGGCGCTCACCACGCAAAATACATTGAAGGAAGTGCTCGCATTCTAGCTGCAGAGGTTCTCCGGTTGGATAGTATGGATACTCAACAACCATACGTCCTTCAGGGGTGACACTGTGCAAGGCCAACTTGTCTTCTTGCTGGGTATCGTTGAGCACGGCGGTTTTCTTGGTGCCGTTAACAGTCAAACGCACTAATTTTTGCGGGTCAATCCAGCTATTGCGAACCTGACCTGGAATGCTACGGTTGCCCATAGGGAAAGTTAAATCAAGATAGGCCACGTCCACTAGGCCATCACCTAGAGTGTCCCATCCTCCCACGCGACTCACTTCTGGTGATTCACAATCGAGCAAATAACTCATCATTGAAATGTCGTGCGGCGCTAAGTCCCAAAGGACGCTCCAGTCACGACGGGAGTTATTGAAATTCATGCGATCGGAGCGAACAAACAAGAGATCGCCCAGTTCACCAGAGGCAATAAGATCTTTGAGGCAATTAACTGCTGGGTGATAGAGCAACAAATGCCCGACCATCAGCACTAAATTACGCTCTGTCGCTAACTCATCTAACTTCTCGGCATGCTTCACATCGCGAGCCAATGGCTTCTCAACATAAACATGCTTGCCGGCTAGCAGAGCTTTTTCGGCAAGTAAGAAGTGAGTATCAGAGGGAGTAGCGATGACGATCGCGCTAACATTCTTATCGGCCAAAACACTGTCGTAATCACTGGTAACAGCTATACCCTTGTGCTCTTTGGCAACATAATCTAACCGCTTCTGGTCAGCATCACAGACGGTCGAGAGGGCACCCAAGTGAGCAAAATTGCGAACCAGGTTCTTACCCCAATTTCCGCAACCGATTACTGCAACTCTAGGTAACCCCACCCGAACCTCCTCTATGCTGAAATAGGCTTATTTGCCTTTTTTATCTTTGTTCACTGATTCAGCGAACTCTTTGCCAACTTTGAAACCGGCAACACGCTTAGCGGGAATGTGCAATGGTTCATTTGTTTTCGGGTTGCGGCCAGTGCGAGCTTTACGCTGACGGGCTTCAAAGGTACCAAAACCAACCAAAGTAACTTTCTCATCGCGAGCAACATGTTTAATGATGGTATCCATCATCTTGTTGATAACTTGCTCAGCGTCTTTTTTTGTCGTTCCAGCTTCTTTAGCTACGATGTCGACTAATTCTGCTTTATTCAAGACTCTCCACCCCTTTGAAGATTTAGAACCAAATTCCTAGAAAATTGAACAGGTGAGACCCCTTTCTTCAAGTCAGGCCTCGGGCTTCCCAAGAGATTCCAAGCCACCAAGGGCTTCTAAGGGCTGAGTCAAGGTTGAATATATATTGACAGCAGCACTTAAGGTTACGCTTTAATTTTCCCCTACCGCCAAAGTCTCGGACGAGCCTTGTGTTTAGCGGAAATAATTACGCTGACCATCAGCAATGCTAGCATAAAGCAAAGCTCTAAGAAGCGCTTCAAATACTGAGTATGTCGATAATTTACTAATGCTCCCCACTCGCCAAGCCAACCTCACATCGATTCGCAGAGACGCCTGGGTCGAGGTAGACCTCAACGCCATCGAGCTAAACCTCAAATTCATACGTAGTCGACTGACGTCTCCTATAAAAGGTATTAGCCCAGACATTGCCCCCCCTGCTTGCCAGGGTCCGCGGCTTATGGCGGTAGTAAAGAGCGACGGCTATGGTCACGGAGCTGCCAGCGTTGCCGAACTGCTAGAAGCATCCAGCGAAGGCATTGACTGGTTGGGAGTAGCCTCAATTGATGAAGGAACCCAGCTAAGAGCAAGCGGCATTAAGCTTCCGGTGCTGATATTAAGCCCGACTCCTTCCTGGGCCATAACCACAGCTCTTGAAAACAACCTTGATATTACCCTAACCAGCGAAAAACAAATTCGTGATGTAGCTGCCTGCGGTAAGGCAAGAGTGCATCTCAAGATAGACACGGGCATGCATCGCCTCGGTGTGCAATTTGAAAAGCTAGAGGACACCCTGAAGCTGATCAAGAGCCTAGAAAATTTGGAGCTGGTCAGTGTTTATAGCCACTTGGCCAAAGCTGCCAACGAAGAAGCGGTAACTGTGCAAAACCAGCTTTTTAGTCAAGCCGTCGAGCTAACAAAGAAGCATTTCGCCAATACCTTTTTCCACCTAGCTTCAAGCGAGGCTACTGCATTTCCACAAGTCCACTATGACTTAGTTAGGGTCGGACTCTATCTCTACGGCCTGCAACCAGATACGGTATCGCCAGACTTAGCTCTTAGACCAGCCCTCTCTGTGCGAGCACGCATCAATCATATAAACAAGATTGCCGCTGGTCAGTCGGTGGGATATAGCTGGACATGGACAGCAAAGAAAGAAACGCTCTTAGCTTCTATTCCAATTGGTTATGCCGACGGCGTAGACCGCGGCCTCTCAAACCGCATGCAAGGCCTATTGATGGGCAAGAAAATAAATCAAGTTGGTCGCATCAGTATGGACCAGATGCTCTTTGACATTACTGATGTACCAGAAGCCCAGGAAGGCGACGTGATTACATTAATTGGTAGCGACAATGAAATGGCAAAAATTGAAATGGCAAAAAAGACCACTTCCACTCAGACTACTCTAACTTTAAGTCAATGGGCCGAAACTCTTGATACCATTACCTATGAGCTTGCCTGTCGCTTACGAACAAGGTTGCCGCGAGTGTACACGCGGACAAAACAAAAATGAGAGAAATCGGACTATTTTGCGGCACATTCAACCCCATTCACCTGGGTCATCTCCTTATTGCCGAATGCGCCCGTGACCAGTTTGCCCTCGATAAAGTCCTTTTTGTCACTTCTCCCCATCCGCCGCACAGGCAAGTAGGCCTCTTGCCTGGTGAAGACCGGCACAAACTAGTAGAAGCAGCCGTGGCCAGCAACCCCTTTTTCGAAGCTTCCAGATTAGAGCTAGAGAGAACCGGTCCATCTTATACAGTGGACACAGTCAAACAAATCATTGCTGACGGTACAACCAAGGTCAACTTGATTATCGGTGGCGATAACGTGCCCTTTCTCAAAGACTGGCACAATTCAGAAGAACTGCTTTCTATCTGCCGGCTTTTAGTAGTGCCAAGATTGCGATATCTCTCTGACGCTCACAATGAAAGCGTGATACAAACAATTGCCGAAAGCGAACCCGAGCAAATTGATGGTGCTGACATTAGAATTGTCGATTTTCCCGGCATTGCTATTTCAGCTTCAAACATTCGCAAACGCATTGGCCTGGGCAAAACAGTACTATATATGGTACCACCAGAAGTGGACAAGCTAATTCAGAGCCACCGTTTTTACAGAGTAAAAGAAGAACAAAGATAGTGCCGAAGACAAAGGAAAAAACGAAGAAACTAGTGGGCGTACCGGCGGGTATGACTCTTGAAGCAGCTCGTCAATGGACCCAGCCACGCATTTCAAAAAAAAGATTTGAGCATGTTTGCGGCGTAGCTCAAGTCGGTGACTTGATTGCCAAAAAAGCGGGTGTCAATCGCATGCTCGTCGGCTTGGCCTGCTATTTACACGATTGCTGCAAAGAAGTAAAAGACAAAGAGTTGATTGAGCGCGCCCTGGCCGGGGGTCTACAACTTTCGGCTATAGACAAGATCAACGGGCATCTTCTGCACGGCCCGGTGGCGGCGCTGACAATAAAGCAAGAACTGAAAATTAGCAATAAAGAAGTTCTGGCAGCCATCAGCGAGCACACCTTGGGCAATGTACCGATGTCAGAGGTTTCAAAAGTAGTCTTTCTTGCAGATTGCCTTGAAGAAAGCCGCCCCAAAGACTTTACGGATCCCATTTGGCAAGGTCTATATAGCGATGTTCTACAGGACCCCAACAAAAAAGTTAATCTCGACAAAGCTATGTTAATTGCCTGCGATCTAAGCCTCAGCAACCTTATCGCCGTCGGCAAACCGATTCACCCCAAAACAGTGGATGTCAGAAACCATTTCCTGGGTATAGTTAGAACGGTTGAAAAATCAATAAATTAGAGGACGTAGGACCAGTTGCATATGAACAACAGATTTATCGGACGCGCGCTTCGCATGCCAGCAGTTGCCTTGGCAACATTGGCAATGACAGCAATCTCTATCAGCTTGAGCCTACCAGCCTGGGCCCAGAGCGACTCTAGCAGCTCATCAACCGCTTCAACCTCCAGCTCATCTAGCAGCGATTCTAGCGCTGACACTGCCGCATCATCAGGCAGCAGTGGAGTACTGTGGACCGCTCCTCAATACGAAGTCAAACCGGTCGGTCGCAAGCCGGCAGCCAGCTCAATGCCAGCCGACATTGCGCCAGGCCAGGGCTCGGCAGCCTCAGCAGCAGCCTCAAACAATGACGGCAGCGCGGCCAACGCCACAGCAAGCACGACCACTACGGATGGCACAACCACCACAGTTCGCCGCAAAAAGAGAAGAAAAGCCGACGGCCCAGCCTACGATGAAGCGGCTGCCAAAGCCTTTTCTGAAGCAGTCAGCACTGAGCCACAATATGTCTGGCTCAGCCCCGACAGACCTTCACCAGCAGCCCAATCGAAATTTCAACAAAATCGAGTACTGGCCTCAACAGAAACTTTGAACCGCCTCGACACCTATATCAAAGACTTAAGTCAGTCCATCCAAGCCAATGTGTCTGTGCCTGGGTCAGCTCAGTTGGTAGAAACAGCCAATCGCAAATACACATACCTGGTCAGCTTTGTCGTCAAAAATAGCGGCCAAATCTCTAATATCACCAGCGAAAAACAAGTTGGTGCTTTGAGTGCGGTACCTTTGGCCGACGATGACGAAAACGGTCAAGTTGTGAAGGCAATAACCAAGGCCCTAGGCAAAGTATCACCGGTGAAAGTTCCGCCAGCAGGCTTTGCTCCCTGGTATATGTTGCTCAAATATGATGTTAGTTCAGGCAATGTCTTCGTAGCTTGCTTAAACGCCAAGTAGAGCAAAGACAATTTATTGAGAATGGCCGCAGGCAAGCCCTGCGGCCTTTTTTTTTGAACTAATTGGCGTCGCTCGAACTTGCTGGGCTTGCGGTTTTAGATTCTTGTAGCTGTGCTTCCAGAACCTTTAGCTTGTCCATCTGGGCCAAAGAGACCATGGCTAAGCCGAAAAGGGCCATAAGAATTCCCCATGGCACATCAAGATTTAAAGGCAGCGAGACCTGCCCCAAAAGCAAGCTTTCAGCTGGCGGATTAGCATAGCCATAAGCGGCTAACATCACTCCTAGCACAAGGAACAGCCAACCAATTGGTAGTCTTACATCAAGCATTGTGCACCTTAAACGTTAGAAGAAGAGATAGTTGAGATAGGCAGTAAGGGCCAACAGAATGACACCAAAGAAGCCTGGACTGGCAAAAACTGACGTCTTAGCTGCCACAGCTCCACCTTTCTCATCAACACCCCAGACCAAACCACGCAGCTCTTCAACTGCCTTGGGCTTGGTCAAATAAGAAATTGTGATTGTGAGAACTAGACAGACTGTCCAAGCCACAACAGAGCGATGGAAGTTACCAGCCATCTCACTCATATAATGAAGTTTGTGCTGGAGAGTGAGTATATAGTGCACAACTGCAGCCAAGGTACCGCCCAAGAGGCCGTAAAACGCTCCCCATGGGGAAGTGCGGCGGAAGAACATACCGAGCAGGAAAGTGGCAAAGAGAGGAGCATTGAAGAAGGTGAATATGAGCTGCATGTAGTCCATGATCGACTTAAAATTCATGCACAAATAGCAAGTACCAACACTGATAATAATACCAATGGCAGTGGCAAGCTTACCCATCCACAAATAGTGAGCATCTGATTTGTTTTTAGCAATGTAGCTCTGGTAAATATCATAGGTCCAAACGGTGTTGAAAGCCGTAACGTTGCCAGCCATGCCTGACATAAAACTGGCTAGGAGAGCTGTTATTCCCAGACCAAAAAGACCATTAGGATACATCACGGCGAGCAAATAAGGTATGGCCATATTGAATGAAAGATCGTCATTATTAGAACCTAATTTCGGAATCAAAATAATGGCAATCAAGCCGGGAAGGACAGTTAGAACAGGAAAAAGTATTTTGGGGAAAGCAGCAATAATAGGTGTCATCCGGGCACCTCTGAGATCCTCGGCAGCAAGGGCCCGCTGAATCACGAGAAAATCGGTGCACCAGTAACCAAACGACAAAACGAAGCCCAGGCCGCCAATCAAGCCAATCATGTCAACGCCCATCGGATTATGAATTGTCCCGATCTCTTTCCAGAGATGAGCAAAACCAGGATTGTCAAAGCGTTCGCAGATAGCGCTCCAGCTGCCGAAGCGCAAAAGGCCTAGAATTGAGACAGGAAGAAGACCGAACACGATCAAGAAGAACTGCAAGACTTCATTGTAGATAGATGAAGTTAAGCCACCAGTAATGGTGTATGCCAGAACCACCATAGCCGCTACGGCAATAGAGGCATTCATGTCCCAGCCAAGCAAGAGCTTAAATACAATCGCCATAGCATAGAGATTTATGCCAGACATCAACACAGTCATCACAGCAAAAGAAATAGCATTGAGTGCGCGAGTCGGCTCGTTAAAGCGCTTGCGCAGATATTCGGGAACACTGCGAATCTTTGATTTGTAGTAAAACGGCATCATGAACACGGCCAAGAAGACCATGGCCGGGATTGCGCCCAACCAATAGAAGTGGCAGGCCATGATGCCGTACTGAGCGGCATTGGCTGCCATCCCCATTACTTCGATAGCACCGAGATTGGCAGACAGAAATGCCAAGCCCGTTACCCAGCTTGGTATTCGATGACCAGCGAGAAGGAAATCATCGCTGCTCTTCATATTTTTCTTGAGCTTAAAACCAACGCCCAATACAAATATGAAATAAATCAGGATAACGGCGTAGTCGATTGGCTGCGCTGTGACCAAACCAGTTTTCAAATCTTGCTCTCAGTTAAGCGAAATCTTGGGAGAAATTACCGTCGCCAGCATTATCGCGTTTGCTGCCAAGAAGTCTTAAGCCATTAGCGTGAACGACAGGCTTAACGTTCTTGTTGCCGCCAT
>CAJXZK010000108.1 GCA_913063055.1 uncultured bacterium | reverse complement strand
TTCAACACCAACTATATCGCCTGTAAATAATATAGCCAGGCAAAATCGATACGCGGTGGCTAAGTTGTTTGCAGAATATCGGCATCGGTCTTTACCCGAACTGCCAATTGTGGATCTCCGGATTTTTGGATACTTTAGTTCGTCTCAAGACCAACATGCAGGCTTCTTCTTATCTGATGCCCTGAGAGCGCTACAAGCGAAACAGGTATTGTATACGAACTCTGCTGACATAGTTCGTGATTTCATAGGTGTCGACGACTTTTACTCACTTGTAATGGCATTAATAGGTGCTCCTCCTCGCAACGACGCCATAGACGTTTATACTCGCGCGCCAGTAGCAAAGCTTGAGTTGCTCGACGCTTTGAAAGAAGAACATGGCCTGCAGTATGAGATACAAGATTTTTCGCCAGAGGCAGTGTACGCGACGGGCTTTAAACTCAATTATTATTCAAACAATTTTAAAGCTGCAAGCTTTGGCTACGAACCACAATTTAATTCGATGGACACAGTTTTAAAGGCTATGGCGTCGTTGAATGTCTAGATACAAGATCAACATGCATGTTGTCGTCAGTCGGAGCAATGTTTCGTGCGCCTTAAATGGATGGGACCGAGCATGAGAAAACTGATTAGTATTGTTACGCCCTGCTATAACGAGATGGATAATGTTGAGGAGCTATCGCAGCGAATTGCAGCGGTGATGGCTGACCAGCCTTACGACTACGAACATATTTTTATCGATAATGCGTCAACGGACGGTACGCAGCCGCTTCTACGCGATCTTGCGTCAAAAGATAAACGCATTAAGTTGATATTTAACGCGCGCAACTTCGGTCACATAAAATCGCCTTACCACGCCATTCTTCAGTGTGAAGGCGATGCCTGTATTTTAATTGCTTCCGATCTGCAAGATCCGCCGGAGATAATTTCAGAGTTCATTACTAAATGGGAAGAAGGGTTCAAAACTGTTTTGGCGGTGAAGCCAGTTAGTGATGAGCATTCAGTTATGTTTTTCCTTCGAAAAACCTACTACCAGTTTATAACTCGGATCTCTGAAGTACCACTTGTGCAAAATGCCACCGGTGCGGGGCTTTTTGATAAAGCTGTTATCAAAGTTTTGCGACAAATACAAAGTGCCTATCCATACTTCCGAGGCCTGGTATGCGAGATTGGTTTCCCGATAGCCACTGTACCTTTCAGGCAACCGCGTCGCCTACGGGGAGTAACTAAAAACAACTTTTATACCTTGTACGACATTGCGATGTTGGGTATCACCAATCACTCAAAAGTTCCTTTGAGATTCATGACTATTGGTGGCTTTGCCTTATCCTTCTTCAGTCTATTTGTGGCATTTTGTTTTTTAGTTGCTAAGCTTTTGCTCTGGAACACATTTGTTCTTGGAACTGCACCACTATTAGTGGGCTTGTTTTTCTTTGGTGCAGTGCAAATTTTCTCTCTGGGCTTGCTAGGCGAATACATTGGTTCTATCCATACGCAAGTTCGAAACATGCCGTTAGTTATAGAAATTGAGCGTGTCAATTTTGAGAGTTGAATATGAAGTTAGCTTTGTCAGTGTAGGCTCTTAGCTCAAGTCTTCGGGCAAGATGAGATGTAAATTTATGGTGATTGATGAGGCAGAAAAGAATAGCGAATCCCTCCGCTACGATCAGAAAATTGAGTCCTTCGATCAATCAACGCATTATGGGCGACTTTTGCAGCTTGTTGGAAGAGGCAAACGCGTTCTAGAGTTGGGTTCAAGCACTGGTTACTTAACAGATGCTATGCAAATCCATTTTGACTGTCAGGTTGTGGGTATTGAGATTGACGCTAATGCCGCAGCTTTGTCGCAATCACGTGGAAACCGTGTACTGCACTTAGATCTTGATGTTGCAGACCTTTCAGATGTTTTGATGGGTGAAAAGTTTGATGTTGTTCTTTGTGCTGATGTGCTTGAACATTTGCGTCATCCTGAACAGGTTCTTAGAGCCTGTTATAAGCTTTTGAGTGATGAAGGTAGGTTGGTTGCATCCATTCCTAATGCCGCGCACGCTGACGTTAGGCTGGCTCTGCTCGGCGGCCAACTGCCATTTCGACCTATGGGTCTTCTAGATAATACTCACATCAAATTTTTTACCAGATCTTTAGTAGAGCAGCTGTTTGAATGCTCCGGTTTTAGAGTTATTTCTGTGGCGCGCAATCGCTGGGGGGCTACTAAATCAGAAGTCAGTCCCAATCTTGGACTAACAAATCAGTGGCTTAATCGACTTGTAATGCAGGATATTGAGGCCGAGACTTACCAATTTATTGTCACCGGCGAAAAGCGCCGTCCGGCTGACGAACTTAAGGCTCTCCGCGAGGAGGAAAGTAACGCGTTTGACAGAGTTGATATCGTTGTCTTAGAGAATGGATATCAGAAGGCTGATGATGTCTATCAAAGGACCTTGGACTTAATCAATTACCCACCCTCAAGGCTTCGCTTTTGGCTGGCTTCTAGAGCAGGCTTGGTCTCTTTGGAGCGACCATTAGGTAAGGCCCCAAGGTTTGACACTAGTGATTTTAGAACGTTTTCATTTCTTCCGCCTGGTCAGTGTGCAGAATCTTCCTTTGATCCTTACTGTTCTGAGCTTGCTAAAGAACAAAATAGTCTCAACGATGCAGTGAATGTGGCGGCTATTCTTAAGAAGATTGCAGGTCAATCGGATGCGAAATTTGTATTTCTCCTTGAGACATCAACATTACCAGGTGCTGACTGCCTTTACAACTTGGTAAGGATGGCAAGAAACTATGAGGCTGCTGGGGAGGCAGCGGCTGTGCTAGCAGCTAGGCCTGAAGCTAGCTTAGGTGTGATGCCGCAAGCTAATTCCGCTGGTCATATTTCTTGGCATGAATTTAGTGGCTTATTGATTCCATTGCAGAAATTGTCGAAGTTGGCTGATTTCGATCCGCACCTCCGTACAAGTCTTTCTCAGGCTCAGGACATGTGTTTTAATGCCTGGGCGTCTGGTCTTATTTTAAGAGAAATTAGCGATGCAACTTATTTCTCTAATGGTTCAGTTGGATTTAGCTCTAACTTTAATCACCAGTTCTTAGATGGGCTGCGGTTGCGATTCAGGTGGGGTACAACGAGAAATCTGCTGTCTTACCTTCGCTATGTTGCAAGGACACATGGGTGGCTTGCTACTGTTCCTAAATTATTAGATGTACTTTGTTCTGCCCGCAACGTAGTTTCGACGTTGCCACCAATTGCAACTAACATGATTGGATTCAGTGGCGCTGGTGCCACACACGTTGGTCGAATCAACAGGTAATCATTTACTGTCACGGTAAATAAGTTGTCTTATCCTACCTCAGCTTATATAGTTAATTTCTGGCGAAAATGTTTCTGAGCGGAGGCGCTTTACAATTCGACCCACTGATTACAGAAATATTTTCCACCCAAAGGAAAAGGTGCTTTTGAGTATTTGCCCTTACTGGCTATTACCGTTACTCTCGACAGTCTTTATAGCCATTTTATTTCAGACGCGCATTTTTGATCACAAAGCTCTTCTTTTTGCCGATTCAAGCGGCTATTTGTTAGATGCTTCGACCTGTGTCGATATAATTCGGGCAGTGGTGCATGGTCAATTTGATTTGGCCTGGCGCTTAGCTAGTGCTGTTGCTTTTGTCGATAAAGTACTGGTCGACGGTCCTGTTATTCCGCTCTTTGGCGCTATGGCATTTTTCTTGACGGGAAAGGAGGCCTTATCTACCAATTGGCTTTCACTCGTAATTCTACTTGCTTTGCTTAACGGTTTTTGTGCGGTGGGAGTATCTGTATTGGCGCGCAGACTCGCGTGCACAAAAAGAACGGCAGTTTTAGCAGGCTTATTGTTTGGGCTATATCCTGGCACAATTGCAGCTTCTGGGCGCTTTCTTACTGAGCCAATTGCAGCCATGCTGCTTGTTGCTATAGCACTTCTTGGTAGCAATAGTCTGACCATAAGTGGAAAACGCGGAAATACTATAACCTTACTAAGTATGGGAATCTTGACGGGTATAGGCGTTTTATTAAAGCCAGTTATTCTTCCGGTGTTGGGGCTGCTTGCCGTCTTGCCTCTTTTTCTAGCCTCAATACAGAAACCTACCAGGTTAGCAAGCCAGCTGCTTGTTCTTTCGCTTGGAGTCACTCTTGTTGTCGGTACTTGGACTGCATACTACAAAGCAGCCTCAGGTCATTGGTCGGTCGTCCCGCAACGAGTACCGTTGATCAATATTATAATTGGTCATGATTTAGAGTCTGATAGTTGGTTTTCTGCAATTGGTCCATATGATTGCCTGAAACCTACTGGCACAAGTCTTGGAGTTCTTGTGGGCTCCTGGAAAAAGGCACCGCTGGCGATGGCAAACCTTTACGTTCGAAAAATTTCAAGGACCTTGGGATTTGTATGGAATGATTTGAAGTTTAATATCTATGGCCTCGATGTTGCAGCCCAGAATTGGATTCACGCATTGCTCGTTTCGTTATCGGTCATGGGAATTCTGTTAATGGTTGCTCATTTACTTACATCATTCAAGACTAAGCCTGGTGACGAAAATTTTGCTTATATCTGTTTGGCAACTTTGACAGTAATCTTTGGTGACGCCATTATATATGCTCCTTTTGAGGCCAATACACGCTGCGGCTTCATGAGTGTTCCTTTCATGTTTTGTGCGGCGGCATTTTTTGTAAAGAGTATTTTGCAGTCGAAGTCATATGGCCAGTCAGCATTGCTAGCCGCGGCTGCGATTTCTAGTGTCGTGGCCCTAAAGCTAAATCTTGTTTCTATGCTGGCGGCTGTTCAAACATATGAAGTTGCTATTCTAGAAGCCGAGATCATTCGTGGCTTGTTGTTGTGTCTGACTCTCTTCCTCTTTTTTCGTGTGTTTGCAAACAGTTTCGGCCAGCTTAGTTTAAGAAAATATTCTATGACCCTCTGTGCCTCGATTTTCGCTGTCTTTGTTCTTGCTCCTGCTCTTCTGACAACCGCGCACATGGACGACAATAGATGCTTTGCAGTCAATTTGGCTGATGGGCAGTCAGTAGTTAGAAGATTGAACTTTCCTTCGGCAAGTTCGCAGGGTTCAACGGCTCGCTACTTCTTGATGGTGGACGGAGACCGGCGCTGTGATGATGCTAAGTGCCTAGTCAATGGTGTTCAGCTCAACGGACGGTTTATTTCCGTAAATAAGCTTGATTCTTCTGTATTTTGGTCTTTTGATGGTGTCCGGACTACGTCACTTGCGATGGATATGCCTATCGCGCAGATGCGACAATGGCGGGTGATGCCTCTTCCTCCGAATCTGTTGAAGGATGGCACTGAGAATGTATTAGAAGTTAGTTCATCTAAGGCTGGTCTCACTATTTATGGTGATCGATTTGCTACAGGTGAACACCAAGTGCGTCTGCCTGCTATTAGTAGTCTAGCTCTTACCAGACCTATGGTATGCGATCCAGTAAATTCTATTGAGGCGAGATTGCCAGCTCTACTTGTTAGTACAACATCTAGTTCTTCTTCTTCGCGCAATTCTCAGGGCGCTCTAACGCCGATTAGAGGGCAAGCAAGAGTCTTTATCTTAAGGGTTGAGCCAATGCCCGGGATGTCTGGCGATATCACGGCTTCTTTGTCCAACTCGCTGTCAAGCAAATCTGAGAAACAAAACACGGTTAGTATCAACGCTAATCAATTTGATCCTACGATGACTAATGGAGTTCCTGCTGGATGGGTGCGCAACAATCGCTATACTTTAAGTCAAGCAGCAACAACTGGAGTAACTTTTATAACTCCTGCCGATTTGCCTTCTCACGGCCTCCTGGAAGTCAAATTGACTGGTGAGCTGCTGTCTACTGGTCGTAACAATAAGGCCGGTCTTTTTATGGCTGTTAACTCGGCTGGTCCGAGCAAGGCTTCCTGGATCTTTCCAGAGGTGCCACCGTATTTGATTGCATCAAACAAATGGAGTAGCTTTGAAATTGTTGATCAACTTAACCAAGATGCTTTCAAAGAGCGAATAGATAGATTTTTCTTGATGCTATTGCCTGGTCGGCCAGAGCAAATCATGAAATTTGGAATGGATAGAACCGTTGGAAGTTTCTTCTTTAGGAATATCAAAGTAACTTTCCGCCCTTTATCCTTGCCAGATCTTTCTAAGAGCGTTCTTGAAATACTTTGACAAAGAAATTTGAGCGAAACTAGCCAAGTAAATTTAGAAGATCTTTTCTTAGCTGCTGCTGTTCTGATTCAAGTAATTCAAGATTTCTGTACGATTGCGCTAGTCTTGTGCCGTCTGCAGGGGCTGCAATCTCAGATTGTAAAAGCTCCATTAGTTGTCCTGGTTCATTGGCGTGATAGCACTTGCCAAGATTGAAACGATTGACGTACTCAACAGGCTGAAATGTCTCGGGGCAATGGAGGAGGATTGGTACTCCAGCTGCAACATGGAGTCCGAAGGCATCCGTTGCTTCTAACGCTTCAATCGAGCTTAGTTCACGCTCAAGCGGGATCGGAAAATAGCAAAGATTAGAACGCGACATTCGACTGATTGTTTGTTCTATGGGGATTGATCCGGTGATTTCGAATGTCAGCCTTTTGCTGGTGTTGAACGAAAGAGGCAAGTCAAAAGACTCTCCAATTATTTGAAGGTCAAGCGGCGGGCAGCCTTCTTGCCAGGTCAGCCAAGTAAGAGCCCTTAAAAATGCAGCAAGAGTTGAACCGTTGTTGTAATTTCTAACCAGCACCGTGATGCGATAGCAATCAGCAACAGCTGGGGGAGACCAGGTGTTTACGGCTTGCCAGGGCAGGTGAGATGTGATGACGCTACAACTGGCCTTGGTCTGTGTTTGAATATCTCTGGCGATGGCTGGCGACGTCGTACCTAGCTTTGTACTATTTCGTACTAGGCGTTTATACTCATTTGCTAGCAGGCTGTGATACTGCTCGCACAAAAATTTGTTGGCGAGCAACTTATTGGCGGTCTCTAAGAAAATTGGTATCAGCTTTGCTTTTAGTTTGCTAGCCACGTTGTAGGCAACCAAGAGCACCATTGGTGAGGCAATTAAGGCAAGAACAATAGAACAGTTTTTTTTTCTGCCTTTTTCAATAGCGGCATTGCCAATTGACTCAATAGCATGGTTGAGTGTGGTCTTTTCTGGTTCCAGGCTAGCTTGCTCAGCACCTGGGCCTATCTCAAATCTCAGCACTTCTTGCTCTACGAGGCTCTTGGCAATTGCCGAGCAAAGCTTTTCTTGCATACTGTGCTGACTGGCCTTGGCCGGGGTTAATAGTAAGATTCTAGAATTCATCCTTTAATTGCTGGAGCGTAACTCCCGGGTTTGTAGCCTTCATGCACGGGAGAAGCTGCGTGAGCAGCACTGAGCGACTCGCCACCAGTGAAGTTGATTTGTTCAATTGATTGAGTTCTGGGGTCAACAACAAAACGTGCAATGGTTTTAAAAGAGAAATTCTTTGGTTGCTTTCTAATTCTTACGTAGTCAAATTCGAGAACTTCACCTTCTAGACAAGGTAAGGTGTGGGCATAGCGCAGTATTCTTTGGTCGAACAAGGATTTATTGGAAGCATAGTATTTTAAAGTCGTAAATAGGCTAGTGATCGTGATTGATTCGGCCACATGATTGAACCGCAAACTGTTTCTTCGACCATAGCGCGAAATAAGTATGCGCTTACCAGATTTTTGATCTTTCCTGAAGATCAGAATGAAGAAATTGACCACGTCTACAGAAAAGACACGCCAGATGATTATGCCAAAAAAATTGGTAAATCTCTCTAGTGCGAATTGGAAAATTGGCCTTAGCCGTTTCTTTCCGTAGAAATTGTAGAAGAGTCCAGCGTGGGCTAGAGGCATTAGAATTAGGTAACACAGCAGTGCAGAGGAGAGAATACCTCGAATAGAGCCATGCTCTGTCCCGAGTGATGAATGAGGCATAACAGGATAAAACTTGAGCAGCTGAACCACCGCTTGGTCACCAACCGAACCCGGGTTGAAGAAGAGAAAGCAGCTCAACATAACTATTTCGCACAATACACCTAGTCGAATCTGGGTGCGGATGAAAACAAAGCTAAGTAGCATTACAGCGCCACCGATAAATCTCGTGGGCGGAAAAAGCATCATAATGCCTGCCACAACTTCAGTGGCCCAAGCCAAATGATTCATTGTTTTGAAGACGTAGCTGTGCGGTTTCAGCTTTTTGTAGTACGTCCACCAGTAGCCCCATTCAGGATTGGCTAAGCCATACTCCATACCTTCATTCACTGCATATCCAGCCGTAGCTTTGTAAATTCCGGCTGATAGCATAATAAAAGCAAAATCGATTTGAAAAACTAGAACAGTTAGGGGCACCAAGCTAGGTGCCAAATTTCTTGCGCATTCGATGACGAAAACTGCTGCCCCTAGCCAATAACTCATCAGTCCAGGTGCACCCATTCCTCTAAGCACACCTTTCCAGCGCATGTCGACAAAGAAATAACGACAGAGTAACAAGTTTAAGAAAGAAGCGATCAGAACATACTGATCAAGAAACAAAGAGATGGCTAAAAGTATCCATATTGTCGCCACCACAACAGCACCAGATGGGCTTTGCAAAGCATTGATTAAGGGTCCAGACTGTGCATAACCAGACCATTTTTCGCTAATGAAAAATCGCTTCCACTGAGGAACGCACATTAAGAGAGTTAGGAGAAGTAGGAAGCCGTATACGCTTCGTATTGCAAACAATATGCTTTCGGAAATGTGGGGTTGGATTGAAAGCGGGCTTAAAAGTAAACTCATTGCTTTGCTCTCTTCCGCTAAGATAATAGATCTTCTGGTTTATCCTTGCTGATCTAGCAATACGCTCAAAAAGCAATTTCTAAACTATGCTCTTCGCCGCCTCTGGTGTGTAGACATCAACTTCGGCACCCAAATCCTCTGCGAGAATTTTTTTGACATGCTCACCTGATGTCTTGAGTACCTTTAACCAACCGTGTTCCCAATCTCTAATTCCAGCGAACCAAGCGGAACAGCCACGACAAGGAAAACATTCTGCACCTTTGCCTTCAAGATGCATTTTTCTGTACCATGTGAACATTTCTCCCTGCCAAATTTCTTTAAGGCTTGCATCATTGGCATTCGGGAAAAGCTCTGAGGTCCGGAAGGAAATATCTTGGCCACACAGGGCAATTCTTCCTAATGTATCAACGTTAAGACGTTCAAAAGGCCAGACACATGGTTCTTGTTTGCTTGTTGGCATGTCGGCATAAAGATGCTTATCTAGTGCCTTCCCTTGTGCGATTACAGTGTTATCGTCCCAAGTGAGGAATTTGCGAGTTATGACTTCGTCAACTCCTATGTCGTTTAACCAAAAGTCAACACCTTCTTGCAACTTGTTTTCGATTGCTTCTTGTCGAATAATTGAAACAACGATACGCGTTGATGAGCGTAGTTTCTTTCGTAACGCTATTGCGGCTTTAACGTTGTTAACTTGACGCTCCCACCACTCTTCAGGTGATTTTGTGAGGCCACCTCTTGGCGGCCTCAGTCGAGAATATAGTTCTGCATCTCCCGCATCCATTGAGAATTCGATTAAATCGACATTCGCTTCTATTACGCGTTCAAGTTTTGCTCGAAATTTAGGCTCTGGTCCGAACATACTGCCATTTGTATTAAGCCAAACTCTAGCTTTTTTCGACTTAGCGTATTCAATCATTTCCACCATGCGTGGGTGGAGCATCGGCTCTCCGCCGCCAGTGCAGCGCATCCAAGAATCATACTGGCCGCACTCATCGGCCATGTTTTGCCATAACTTTTCAGGGAAAAGGTCGCCACCTTTCTCTCTGTAGAATTTGCGAATTTCTGAGTTGCCGTCTGTATAAGGGCACATTGGACAGCCAAAATTGCAGGGGTAAATTATCGAAATAACCACCATTAGGGGAAATTCCTCTGCTCCAACCCTAAGTCCATATTGCCGATTTTCTTTAGCCTGCACGCATAGCACCCCAAGAGTCAAGGTAACATCATTGAATTCATTCGAGTATACCGTATGGAAAGAATTGTAAGGCCTTGAGTAAATGCCAGTTGTATCTAACAGTCGTTCGGTTGATGTTGGTTCAGTTGTGCAGATAACAAATAGATCGGTTGATCTATCTGTCCTTTTCGTATAGCACCAGGGAAAGGGCTCAGTGCTCTTAAATGGCGCTCTATCTCAAGCGTGGACCATGAAGGATCGATCTCGCGGGTTGTATCGTCGACCTTCGGGTACGAGGTCGACGACGTAAGATTCTGAGAGACGGGTTTCACCGAGTTTGTCTTCACAAGCCTAAGCACGTCTACGGCTAACTTTCCAGTTACAAGAGCAAGTTTCTTTCTTAAGGTACCTTGAGTATCAAAATCGGTAATAGGCACCTCAACTTGAGCAACGATATCACCTACATCTGCCTTCTCTGTTATTAAATGGGCTGTGACCCCAGTCTTTGACTCACCGTTGCGCAAAGCCCAGTAAATCGGCGAAGCTCCTTTGTAACGAGGGAGCAGCGATGGGTGAAAGTTAATCGCATACTTGCAATGGCTATAGACAATCGGCTTGAGGATACGGTGGTAAGTGCTCATCAAGAGAATTTCCGGCAGCTCTTTTGCTATATAGTTTTCGCCATCGGCACCATACATGATCTTAATTCCATTCGATTCAGCTTCAGTTTCGATATTGTTTTCATGATAGTAGGGGTAAGAGAAGCGCTCCTTTCTTGTAACTAGAGCGATGGGCTTTGTTCCAGATTCTAGGAGTGCTCGCAGCACTGCGTTGCCGAAACCAGCAAGACTTAGAAGCACGACTCTATCCATAAACCTGACCTCATTTATGTAAACCTAGTTTCTATAGGCTCCACTCAGAGAACTAATTCTCTTATGAGAGACAAGTAAAATCAGATTAAATTAGTTCTAGAGTACGAATTATTCAGGACCCTACGAAACCGGTCAGTATAATTCAATCGACCATTACGGTTGTAGAATTGATAGCAAGAGTTTTAGTGGCAGCCCACTATTCCTGGATACATGGTGGTGCATGATGTGTGGAATTGCTGGAGTTTTTGGGGAAGCAAAACTAGGCCTCGTTGAAGACATGCTTAGCAGCCTGGTTCACCGAGGGCCTGATGATGGTTATATTGTTTATGATCAGTCGTTCACTTTAGGGGCGCGAAGGCTTAGCATAGTCGGTATTGAGACAGGTAGGCAGCCGCTCTCGAACGAATCTGGAAATGTTTGGGCTGCTCAGAATGGCGAGCTTTATAACTATCCTGCGGTAAAAGAAGAGCTGCTCAGGAAAGGTCACAAACTACGTTCTCACTGCGATACCGAGATTCTGCCTCATCTTTATGAAGAACACGGGCCAGCTTTTGTTAATGAAATTGACGGAATGTTTGCGGTGGCCATATGGGATTCAACTCGTAATCTAGGAGTACTAGCTCGAGACCGAATGGGCAAAAAGCCTCTTTACTACACCAACATAAGAGGCTGTTTATATTTTGCTTCTGAAATCAAAGCATTACTTTGCATTCCCGGCTTTGAGCGTAAAGTTAACCTTGAAGCCCTTCATCACTACCTCAGTTTCAAGCATGTGCCCGGCCCGTTAACGATTTTTGAGGATATCAAAAGTGTTCCGCCAGCTCATTATTTGATTTTTCATCAAGGTCAAGTCTCTGAGCCCATTAGATACTGGGATGTTTTTTATCAGCCAGCAGAAGAATGGGCGAGCGCATCTGAAAGCGAACTCGGTGATGAATTTGTCAGGTTGTTTGAAGCCGGTATTCGAAAGCGTTTGATGTCTGATGTACCAGTGGGCTTCTTTTTAAGTGGCGGTATCGACAGTAGCTTATGCACAGCAATTGCAGCGGAACATTCCAGCGTGCCGATTAAGACTTTCACTCTCACTTATAAGAATAACTCTACTACTGAAGGAAAAGAATTAGACAGATACTGGGCTAATTGGACAGCAAGCAAGTATAAAACTGAGCATCATGAAGAACAGGTCGAGTTCAGCCAGTTTCCAGAGAATTTGCAACGCATTATTCAGTGCTTTGATGAACCGTTCTGTGGCACAATCTCCACCTATTTCTTGGCACCGTTAATAAGTAAGCATGTCAAAGTTGCAATGTCTGGTGACGCTGCTGATGAGCTTTTTGGTAGCTATCTTTCTCATCGCCTAGCCTTTCCGCTGGCCAATTACCAAGAGTACTTGAGCAATGGCAATGACGCTTTAATTAGGCCTTTTGAAGAACGTCCTGAGTACTTGAAACAGATGTTTGAGTCTGCCGACTGGGATTGGCGCAGCAAGTTGTTTGTATTGAGTGACGATGCAAAAGCTAGTTTGTACTCATCCAGTATTAAGCAGCAGATGTCAATTTTCAGCTCTAAAGGACGGTTACAAGCTGACTTTTCTACATTGACGGCAATCGATCCGCTTAATCGCATACTGGAGGCCGAATTCAAAACAATCTTCGCTGATCAGGTACTGGCTTTTGTCGATAGATTGTCTATGGCACATTCTCTTGAGGTGCGCACTGCTTATCTTGACACCGCTCTCGTCAAATTTGTTGCAGGCCTTCCGGGGCATTACAAAATCAAAAATGGTGAGACAAAGTATTTACTTAAGCGGGTGGCTCAGCGTTATTTCCCTAAAGAGATGGTTACGCGCAAGAAAGAAGGCTTTGTCATGCCTCTGACTGACTGGCTTCTCGGTGACCTACAAGAGTATGTGAGAGCGACGCTTGCTCCAGAGCGGCTGGCTGTGCATGGCTTGTTTGACTCACAATCGGTTCAAAGTTTGGTAGACAATCTTTATCAAAGTGAGAGCGACTATACCGAAGTTAATAAGGTTTTTTCCTTGCTTGTTTTTCAACAATGGTATGAGATGTATATAGGTGGCTCTGATGGACCTTCCCTGCATCCGCCTGTGCGTATGGAAATTCCGTCGAGTAATCTTGGTTTAGCAAGTTGAACTGAAGAATGAGTGAGAAGTCTTGGAGCTATTGAAAGAAACAAAAACAAAGACCCTGGCAGTCCTTCAGCCCGGCTATTTGGCTTGGTTAGGTTTCTTTGACCAAGTGAATCGTTCTGATGTTTTTGTTATATATGACGACGTTCAATATGATAAAAACGGCTGGCGTAATAGAAATAGGGTGAAATCGGCAACTGGACCGGTTTGGCTGACAGTCCCGGTAAAAGTTGCTAAGCTTGAGCAGAAGATAAACACTGTGAAAATTGACAATTGCCAAAATTGGCGCAAGAAACACCTAGAGACAATTAAGCAACTTTACCAAAAGGCGCCCTATTTTCAGGATTACTACAGTGGCTTGGTGGAAACACTTTCGGGCCCTTGGGAGTATATTGCCGACCTAGACGTAGCTTTGGTTAAACAAATTGTCAGTTGGCTTGGTATTAGTCCACTAATTGTTCGCTCTTCAGATCTCGGTATCGAAGGTGACCGAAGTGAACGTCTCTTAAACTTCTGTGGGCATTTTAAAGCCAATTGTTATTTGAGTGGCAATGCTGCGCAGTGCTATCTAGACACAGACATCTTCGCCAAGCAATATATTGAAGTTAGATGGCAAAATTATTCTCATCCCACATACAATCAACTTTACGGTGACTTTGTCCCATACTTATCGGTAATGGATCTTCTGTTCAACTGTGGGCCGAACAGTCTTCGTATAATCAACAACGATCAAGCAACTTGAGGCGGGAAACGTGAAAAGAATATTAGTCACAGGCGGTGCCGGCTTCATCGGCTCTAACCTTGTGCGCTACTTATATCGCAAGTATCCAGAATACAAAATTATCGTAGTAGACGCCCTTACCTACGCTGGTAGTATCCAAAATTGTCCCGAAAATGCTTTCGGCTCCTCGACTTATGAATTCTGGTACGGCGACGTTCGCAATGGCGAATTAATGGATACCCTAGTGGCGCAGGCTGACATCGTCATTCACATGGCAGCAGAGTCTCATGTTACCCGGTCGATTTATGATAATCGGCTCTTCTTTGAAACAGATGTGCTGGGGACCCAGACTGTTGCCAATGCTGTCCTTAAGCATGCGAAGACAGTTGAGCGTTTCATTCATATCTCAACTTCTGAAGTTTATGGCACAGCCCTCTCTGGCCAAATGGATGAGGACCATCAGCTCAATCCAATGAGTCCATATGCTGCAGCCAAATGCGGCGCTGACAGATTGGTTTACTCTTATTGGGCAACCTATGATATTCCTAGCGTTATAGTTCGGCCTTTCAATAACTACGGTCCGAGTCAGCACTTAGAGAAAGCAGTGCCGCGCTTTATTACTAGTTGTATTCTAGAAGAACCACTTACCGTGCACGGAGATGGTTCTGCTGCCCGTGACTGGTTGTTTGTAGAAGATCACTGCCAGGCTCTCGATCAAATCATACATGCCCCACTCGATTTAGTCAGAGGTCAAGTTTTAAATATCGGCACTGGCGAACATCTGACTGTCTTAGAAATTGCAGAAGCAATTAGAGAAATTATGCAGCCTGCTAAATCTCAAATAGAACTTATTGGTGACCGACCTGGGCAAGTATTTAGGCACACTTGCGATTACTCACGCATTCATAAACTGCTCGATTGGAAGCCCAGTACTCCGTTTCGTGAAGGTATTGTCAAAACAATCGAGTATTTCCGTCAGAACCGCGAATGGTGGCAATCTCAAATGTGGATGCGCCACATCCCCATAATCACCGCTGCCGGTAAGAAGGAGATGCACTAATGGTGGCTACAGAAACACATGTTCCGTTTTTTATGCACGATTTAGGTCAGTCTGAACTTGATGCTATTAAGCAAGTCTTTGCTGGTCCGATTTTGACTACGGGCTCAACGGTAAGTCAATTTGAACAGTTGTTTTCTCAATTTCTCAACTGCAAACACACTCTGGGCGTGACGAGTTGCACCGGTGCTCTGCATATGTCGCTGTTAGCCTTGGGTATAGGCCCCGGCGACGAAGTAATCACAACACCGATGACCTTCATTGCTACGTCCACTGCTATTCTTGAGGCTGGCGCCACGCCTGTGTTTGTGGATGTTGAAGCTGAGACCGGAAACATCGATGCCAGTAAAGTCGAAGCGGCGATAACGACCAGAACGCGCGCCATTATTCCGGTGCATCTTTATGGGCAAATGTGCGACATGATTGCTCTCCGAGAGATTGCAGACCGGCACGACCTATTCATTGTCGAAGATGCGGCTCATTGTATCGAAGGCGAGCGTGACGGAGTCAAGCCAGGGCAATTAGGAGATACTGCTTGCTTTTCTTTTTATGCCACGAAAAATTTGACTTGTGGAGAAGGTGGTGCAGTCTCTACCAATAGTGACGAATTGGCAGAGAAATTAAAATTATTGCGTACTCATGGTATGACCAAAACAGCAGCTGATCGTTCGATAGAGGGCTATAGCCATTGGGATATGAAAGTACTTGGTTGGAAGTACAACATGGATAATATCCAGGCCGCGATTCTGATTCCACAACTTGAGCGGATTATGGACAACTGGAATAAGCGCAACGCTCTCGCCCAGCGCTATGAGGAGCAACTGCAGGGAGTCAAAGGAATTGTTAGACCGACCACCTATGACGGAGTGAAACATGCCTGGCATCTCTATCCAGTCTGGCTCCAGGATGGCCAACGGGACAAAGTAATTGAAGGTTTGCAGAAGTGTGGCATCGGCGCTATGGTCAACTATCGGGCCATTCATCTTCTCTCATTTTTTAGTGAAAAATATGGCTTCACCAATGGTGCTTTCCCGGCAGCGGAGAAAATGGGTGATGCAACACTGTCGCTTCCGCTTTATCCCAATATGCCGTTGGAGCATGTTGATATTGTGGTTAGAACTTTGAAAGAACTAACTGAGCAGTAACCTGAATATTAGGGTGCCGGAGAATCTTATCAAGAAAGTAATTTCTCAAAAAAATGAGACAGTTTTTTTTTGCTTGCTAAATTCGCTGGGCAAGCTTTTAAAAAGGCGCTCTCCTATTGCCTCACTCCCGGTTGACTCGGCTTTGTTCTTCTCTCCTTTTTCTGCTAGTGGGATTAGTGATTTTGCTGCTGAGTTTGAGGAGATAGTCTCTCGAATTCAATCTGGTGTTCAAGTTACTCAGGCAGATCTGTTGCCTTTTCTTTGTCGTGAAAGAGTACAAGAGCGAATAGCGGTAAATTATCGCTTGGCGCGGGCCTATGAAGCCGTCGGCAATCTTGCTAGCGCAAGTACTACCATTAGTAGAGCTTGGCGCCTTTCTGCCGGTGCGGCTGGGATTTTTCCCCTCTATAAGAAAATATGTCTAGCGCAAAAGGACACTGCGTCCATCCGTTCTGCTTATAAGCGCATGGGTATGGCTGCTGCCAAACGCGGAGATTTGGATAGCGCAATTGAGTTTTTTGATTTGTGGCAAAATGCCTTCAATACATTCGATGGCCAAGACAGATTTGAATACGATTTCGATATTCTCGACGCCGTCGATAACCTGGCTGCGCCTTATAGATTTGCTGCACCAGGCAAAACCCACACTAGCCGATCGGGCACGGTGCGTGTCGGTTATCTGTTGAAATGGGTGTGTGAACTCAATTCCAATCTGATGAATATAAGTCATGCCTTTGCTGAGTTTCATGACCAGTCTAAATTTGATGTGGTCTTTTTTGTTTCCGATCTTGAAAACGAGGTAGCTCTGTCGCCTCAGGGGAGTGCTCACATAGAGCGATTGCGCCGGCAAGGCTATCGTGTTGTTGTCAATTCAACTCCGTATCCAGATTCATTGAACAAGGCAAAGTCGTTGGTCTCTTTCAGTAAACAGATATTCGCCGAGAACCTAGATATTTTAGTTACATGTGCCGGATTGGCTGACTTTGCTCATGGCTTTTTAACAGCTTTACGCCCGGCAAGATTGATTGTTGGGCATGTGCAGGGTCCGCCGCCCCAGTTTGTGCATCCAGCGATGGATTGGTGTATTTCTTGGTCAAAGCACCCGCTGATCGATAGCCCGGCAAACTGTTCCCTCGTAGAACTAAAAATGACAGGAAAGACTGACCATGAGGCTATTGCTTATACCAGGGATGAGATGAATTTACCTGTGAATTCATGTGTTCTAATTAGTGGTGGCAGATTCACTAAATTTCAGCACCGACTCTATTGGGAGTCTATCAATGAAATTCTGGAGAAGCATAGTAATGTGATTTACATCGTTTCTGGAGTTGAGGAAATCCAGATTCCAATTTTCCTCGAAGTAGTATCTGAGCACGCTAGAGATCGTGTTCGGTTTCTTGGCTGGAGAGCTGACTTTGAGCAAATACTTGGAGTGGCAGATATATTAGTTGATACATTTCCGAATGGAGGTGGGCAGGTAATTGTGCAGGCTATGGCACGCAAAATTCCTGTGGTTGCTCATCGAAACAACTATTTGAACGAATTTTGTCAAACTGACTGGTCTCCGGTGGAAGACTTTCTACTTGATTCTGAGCTAGTGGTAGAGCGTGGTGATTTCGACGCTTTTAAGAAAATATTGGGTCGATTGATTAGCGACTCAAATTTTAGGCAACTTAAAGGGGAAGATTGCAAGGCGCAAATGGTCGAAGCTGGTCCAGAACCTGGAGTGCGTGCGTGCGAAGAGATTTATTTTAAGCTGGTAGCCAGCTTAAGTTTTAGAGAAGGTTGAGAAGAGGCGAGGTTGGCTTTTCGTGTCTTGCAATGTCAAACCTAAAACCTTTGACCAGCAAGTGCCTAGGACGCTGGCGTCTTTCTTCCTGTTCGCTTGCATAACAAACTTTTTTGTCACTAGTAACGCTGAGTCAAATGCCAGAGTCAATGGAATTTGTGAGCTACTCAATTTGATTCAAGTATTTCCTTCGTCAAGTCAGTGGTGGCAAAATTTATTTCTAAGAAGGCAGCCGATTTCTAGCTGTTTGCTTCTACGGTGCCAAATACAGATCTATTCTTTCTTTATTTGGAGCCTGGAACTTTTTGATCAGCTGGTAGCGATGGCGCACAAAATCAATTAGCTTTTCGTGTGCCAGCTTGCTTTGTTGGTCTGCAAATCGAAAACCTTGGTCGCCGTCTTTGATTACATACCAACGGTAGTTCAAAGCCTTTGATTCAGAGAAATCTTCCTTGTCACCTAGTGCGGTCCAAAGACGGCTGGTAGTGGGCTTAATTGCTAGCATTCGCAGCTTTGCTAAGAGTTCGAGTTCGTGTACGTCGAGATCAGGGC
>CAJXZK010000107.1 GCA_913063055.1 uncultured bacterium | reverse complement strand
AGACGGCATACGAGATCTAGTACGGTCTCGTGGGCTCGGAGATGTGTATAAGAGACAGAGGCCGGCGCTACGCACGTGGTGCGTAATTTCGGTGAGCTGCGCAGCTCGCTGGATCCACAATTTGCTAGTCGGCGATTGTACGGTGGTAAAACGGTAAAGACTCGTCCCCTGAAGCCCATTACTATGGTGGTTTGGGCTTTGTCCATTGTTACTACTCTTCTGGTTTTGCGAGTTGTTGGCTGGATGCTTTTTGGTATCGATCAAGGTACACCGCAACTGATTGAGTATGCCACCGAAGTTGTCGATAGCGATCGTTTGAGGCTTTTGGCTGCTGACGGAAGTCGGCTTAACTCAGAAGATGATTCGTATGCTTTTTATGATGCCCAAAAGATCTTTTTTGACAATGAACTTTTGCCGAAAGCCCATACTCCCGTACTTGATGGACCTCCCCCGCAGGCAGCCTTTTCATCTTTCAAATGGTGTCCCTTTGACGAACGCCAGATCGGGATTGACTGGTATGCCGTCACGAAATTAAAAGACGGGCGCTTGTTCATTAGCGGTGGGGAGCCAAGACAGGGATCCATTTGGCGTGTGCCTGGCGACACCAAAGAGACTTTTAAGTCAAATCGAACGTTCTTCTATGACCCCGCTACAGGTAGTTATTCTAAAGGTCCAAATCTTTTGCAGCCTCGCACTGGTCATTCTGCGACTCTTCTAGAAGACGGTCGGGTGCTAATAGCTGGCGGTGGGTCGCCACTTCTTACTTGTAACATTCGAGAGATTGAGATTTTTGATCCGAAGTGCAACAAAGTCAGTCTAGTTGGTGTGATGAACAAGCCGCGAGCGAGTCACGGAGTCGCCCTGCTACACAATGGAAAGATTTTGTTTGTTAGTGGACGAACCAGCAATGAATTTAGCGACGCTGAAGAAAGCTTGACCTCAACGGTAGAATTGTTGGATCTGAATACTTCGACTTGCACTATAGTTGGGCAGCTGCATCAGGCGCGAGAATACCTCGAGGTTTTTCCTGTTGGTTCTTCCGATGCGTTAGTGCTCAGTGGAAGCACTGATGCCTTCCGGGACGATCCCAAAGATTCGCATATACTAAAGGCCGAGCTCTATAAGGGCACACGGACTGGCAAAGCTGAATCGGTTTTTCATACCCCTTCTCTGGATGAGTTGTTTAATCGCTTGATTGGAACTCGCTTTTTTCGCTAATGCAGCGGTGCAAAAATGGTTTCTTCGTTTTTGTTGAGTTTGCTCTCACCCTTCTTAATCAAGCTTGTATGCGGAAAAATCTTGCTCAAAGCATCTAGTTTGTCTTTCTCGTATTCTCTTTCGGGCAGCACTATTAGCTTTAAAGGGAGATCCTTTAGCTCTGCTAGACCTTTGAGGGAGACATTGGTGCCGTATAAGCGAATAGATTTCAACTGCTTCAACGGCGTGAGGTATTTGATCGTACGATCGTTTACCGTGCGGTTTCCCGAAATGTCGAGGTCAGTCAAGTTTGTGCATTTGGCAATGCTTTTGATGGCTTGTTCGCTCGGGTGGCAGCGGCCAACATCGAGCGAAGTTAGCTTGGGATAGGCGCTGAATAGTTCGTAGGTGTCAGGCGTAAGTTCGTTCATTGGAATGTTGATGGTGTTCAGCTTCTTTAGACCCGTTAAGTCTTTGAAGGCCTTGCCTTTTACCAAGGTCGAAAACAAAGTCATGCTCTCTAGGTTGACTAAAGTCTTGGCTTGGGAGAGTCCTGCGTCCGTAACTTCGGAACGATCCAGGTTGAGCTTTTTTAAGCCTGTAAGACCTGCTACGTACTTCATGGCCTTGTCGCAGAGCCCATCTTCAGCGTCATCAAAGGAGGAGAAGCGCATGCGAATGCTGTCTAAGCAATCGGGTGGAATGTCTTTTAGTACTTCTGGATGCAGGAAAAATAGGTGGTTGGCATCGAGGGCGTAGTAGTCTTTGTCGTTGAATACTATGCGGCCTTGGGCCGGGCCTAGTGGGGTGTAGGTGTTTGGACCGTTTTTGATTTGACAAATCGTCAGCGTGCCAATAGAAAAGCCCCGGGGGAAATTTACTATTTGGCCCTTGGCATTTTTTGCAGTGGTTGTCTGTGTCTTAGTCTTAGTATTTGTGCCTGCAACTCCTGCCGGTGCCGCCTGGCAAGACGAGCAGAGCGTGTACAGCGATAATAGCGACAGCGCGGCAGTGACAATGGTTCTTGAGTATGCAGCCTTAGTGGTGAGTTTCTGCCAGTTTAGCTGTAGAACCACTGCTCAGCCCTCAGAAGTTCCACGGCAATTTCTCTGATTCTCATGGCGAAGGCGAATTGTGTTTGCTCGTGATGAGTCAATGTATCGATTAGCTGCTCACCATTGCTACCGCGTTTGGGGTATTTTAGCGGTACATTCCAGAACGGCAGGCGGCCGGGGCCAGGCTCAACCAGGCCTGTTGGCCGTGGGCTGAAAGGAATGTCGCCATACTCGTTTTGCCATTCTTGCAATATCGAACCAACGCGTTCCATCGAGCGATTGCGATACTTGTGGCCAGTTTCAGAGCTGAAAGCGGCATCGGTATGAAAGACATCTGGTTGCTTCTGTCTCGCTCGCTCCATTGCCAGTTCAACTCTTTCACTGCCGGTGATTAGGTGCAGGCTGTCTCTTGGGCCGACTGTGACACCACTAAGTAATTCGGTCATGATGCGCAGTACGCGAATGACCGCCATTTGGGTGCGGCGAATGCCTACAAGAGCAAGGTTTTTTACTTCGGGCAAGAGTATATTGAATGAATCGGCAAAGCTTGCCATGGCTGATTCTAGTGAATCATATATGGTGGCATCTTCAAACATTGACTCTGTAGCTGGGCCCCTGATTAAAGCAATTTTGGCAAAGCCATCAGGGTTGTTGTAATTGATTGAATGGTCGCCGGCAATCAGGGCGTGGGCAATTTTTGAACCCTCGACATCCGGGTGCGGCACGTACCATTCATCAATGGCGATGAGCTTGAGAATTTCATGCTCGTCGGGGGTAAACTTAATTAGACCGAGGTCTTTGGTCAAGTGTCGTTTGTCGAATGGATTTTTGATCTTGTTGTGAATCGAGCAGACCAAATGCTGGTAGCGATTGCGCAGGGGGTCGGGATTGCCGGGATTGAACTTGTAACGCTCAAAGGGATCGAGGTTGAGTTTTTTGCTCAGCATTATGGCGACGGTGTTAGCCATAAAGCTTGGTGGTGCTATTTGGTGCTGTTTAATAGCTAAGACGATTCGCTCCACCGATTTCATGCATTCCTGGCCATCGTCCCAGAGATATGAAAGGGCTTGGGCAGCAGCTTGCGAGCCATGAATGTTGTGAATGATAAAATTGCCGCGAGTTTTTACTGCATCGGAGAAGATCGAGGCGATGATAGCGTCGCGCATTTCATCAGAGCTCAAATTGAGAATCTTAGACGCTTCGTAGACCTGGTCTAGTTCTGCCCGGGTGTGCTTCCAGTTCATGTTCCACTGATAGCCGCGGTGGGCACCATCGGTTTCTGCTGTTTCTAGTTTGAGGTAGGCTTCGCGCACAAGAGTGAGGCAGCGCCAAATTATGTCTTTGTCTTGGCGTTTTAACAGTGCTTCAGATTCTATTTTATGATAGACATTTGTAACTTTGCCGTCGGCGCAGAGAACCGGAACATCAGCGAGATCGGCACGCAAGGCTGAGAGTGAGCGGCTCTCGTCGGCCAGGGGTGGGTATAATTCTTTCCATTTGCCATTGTCGGAAAGCTCAAGTAGTCGGGCGGCCGCGCTGATCGCTTCGGGGGCAACGGTCGGGTTTATTCGCGCTTTGCTGCTGGTTTTTTTCTCTGCGGCCTTGCTGTCAGTTGTTTTGGCTGCAGCCTTGCTTGACGCTTTCGCTGGGGCATTTTTCGTTGCCTTTTTAGTTGCGCCTTTGCTTACATCCGATGTTGCTACGGGTGCCACTTTTTTTGTCGCTTTGCTTTCTTTCTTTGGGCTAGATCCGGTCATCAGTTCTACTCTCTTTGACTTTGCCTGTTCAATTTTTTAGCAGTTTAAATGGTTTGACCATGATCGAGAATCCATTTGATACTTCTTCTCATTCCTTCTTCTAAGGCTATTTGTGGATTGTAACCTAGTTCAGTTTGGGCTAAATCAATTTTACAGGCGATATTTTTATTCATCTCTGATAGTACGTGGAATTTTTGATGGTAGAGACCGAAGCCCTGCAGTGTGCTGTCAACAATATATGCCACGTCGCTGGCCAAGTTTGGCAGATGCATGCGTTTGTGGCTGCATTTGATATTAAAGTCGTTTTCTAGCACTCGTTCTACCGTGTCGACGATTTCATTCATTGTGTAAGGTCGCTGGTCTGCGATCCAGTAGGTTTTTCCTTTGGCTTGCTCTACTTGCTGGCACAGTAGCAGGCCCTGGCAGATATTGTCCACGTAGGCCATTGAGCGGAGGTTTTCGCCGTCGCCAACAATAGGCATTTTGCCGTTTTTAATCATTGAGAAAAACATGGTCTGGCGCAGCGGTTGGCGGGGGCCATAGAACCATGGCGGCCTGATAATTACTGTTTCTAAGCTGCTTTTGCGGCCAGCAGCATTAACAAGCTCTTCGGCCATCTTTTTTGAGCGCCCGTAGTGCATATAAGGGTTGTAGGGCGATTTTTCGTCAAACATGTCGGCTTCTTGCGAGCCAGTGTTGCAGCCGATCGGTGAGTTTGACGAGACGTAGATAAAGCGCTTGCAGCCAGCGTTGATTGCGGCAGTAAGTAGGCGCTTGGTGCCTTCAAAATTGACGTCGTAAAATTCTTTGCGGCCATGGCTGGGGTGGATTACACCGGCAACATGGAAGACTGTGGCTCCTCTCGCTCCTTCTGTCAGCGCCTCCAGGCCCTCACCTGTCGTCAGGTCGCCGTTTGTGAAGCTAAGACCACTGCCCAGTTCGGCTAGTTCGTTTGTATTGCTTCCTTTTAGGCAAAGGGCCCGCACGGCACGGGCTTGGGGCTTGAGCAATGCAGGGCTCTGGGAGGTGGTCTCTTCTGGTAGCCCCTTTAGCAAGGCCTGGACGAGGTTGGAGCCGAGCCAGCCTGGCACTCCTGTCACTATGGCAAGGTCTGTCATTTAATGTCCTCTGTGAAGGTCGGCAAAGTGCAGGGCGTTGCGTCTTGCCAGGGCCATGATTGTGCCTTGGGGGTTTATTCCTGGCGAATCTGGCAACATGCTGGCATCGTTAACGTAGAGATTTTCGAAGCCGTGAATTTTGCCAAAAGAATCGGCAGCGCAGTGTTCCACTTTCTCGCCAATAGGGCAGGTGGAGAAGGCGTGAACGGTGGTGAGGCTCAGCAGTGATCGCGGTAAGTTTTCGTCAAGCCAGCGTACCGCGTCTAGTTCTGAGCTGATTTGAGGCAGGCCCTGGACACAGGGATAAACTTGTTTAGCGCCTGCCGAGAGCAGTAGTGATGAAAGTCTAGCTAGACCTTGGCTGAGGTGGCGAATGTCGACATCTGACAGCTCGTACTTTAACACTGGTTCTCCATCACCCAGAGGCGATGTGCGCACCGTGCCACGGCCTGTGCCGCGCACTGCTACGTAGTATGTGGCCATACGTTTGTAGTCTTGGATGACATTCTGATTGGCTAGCCAGTTGTCGCCGAGGTTGAGAGCAAGATGTCCCACTGAGAAGAACGAACCCCCGAGTGAGATATCGGGCCAAAATTCTTTCACTTGTAGCAGCGGCATAACGCTGTGCTGCGCGTTTATTTCTTCATCGAAAAGCGCTGAGACTTTAAGCATTGGGTGGATTTGGAAGGTATCACCTATGTGCTCTTTAATGCCGCTTTTTCGCAGCAGGCCAGGTGTTTGAGTGGGGCCAGCGCAGACGAAAATGTGATCGGCATCGATGCGTACAAGATCGCTGGTGCTATCGGGCTTGTGAATTTCGGCCAATACGCCTGTAATTTTTCCCCGAGATTTTAGTAATAGCTTGGCCTTGCATCCAGTTATGAAGCGTGCTCCTTTGGCTTGTGCATCAGGGATGAGCTTGAGACTAACTCCCTGCCTTGCCCCCTTTGGGCATCCGGCTGAGCAGGTGTTGTTGTTGTCGCAGCCGTTTGCCGCTCGTTTCACTTCTTGCCCTGACCACTGCATTGCTTCTACGCCACGGTTGAAAACCTCTGTTGATTTTGGCCAAGGGCCAGGGTGGAGGCCTACTGACAGGATTTTTTCTGCCCAGTCAAAGTGCTCTGCAAGAGCATCCTGAGTGAAATCAGAGAGGTTGAAGCGGGCTTGCCAGCGCATCAGAAATTCGGGAGGCAAGCGATGCCAGAAGCCGCTATTGATCTCAGTACTGCCGCCCAGAGTACGACCTTCGACGTAGCCGATGGGTACGCTGCCCATGATCGGCATGATGCCGCGATTGCGATAGAGAAGGCTCATGGCCTTGGTTGGTGATTGGCCGTAGTCGGCTACTGTGTGGCGTTCTCCTTCTTCAAGAACGACAACTTCAAAGCCTTGCTCCGCTAGAACGTTCGCTGTGGTAGAACCGCCGGCGCCACTACCAATAATAAGCACTTGTACCCGCAACGGCTTATTGCTTGTTAGTGTTTCTCTGTTGGTGTCTAGCTTTTGAACGGTCATTTCATTGGAACCTGGTTGGCGGCAAACTTCGTTTAGGCGTTTGTACTTGATTTGAATTTTTCGGAGGAGTCATTCGATTTGTTCAGTGCGGCCAGTATAGAGGGATGCTCAAAGAAGGCGAGCAGAGCGAGGCTTCTCAATGGCTTGAACAGTTTGCGCGTTGTGCCTATTGGTCCGTAGGACCAAGCGTTGATTATTTTTGCCTGCCTCTCCCTGGACAAATTTTCGAAAGGACAGAGATTCGAGGCAATAGTAATTGAGCGGAAGCCGAGGATGCCTATTTTGAAGAGAAGGCGCAAGAATGATGGTAAGGCGCTTAGTTCAGAGCAGACAAATTGAGTGGCATAGGTGACAGCTGCGCTGCGTTCCTCCGCCGTGAGCACAAGAGAGCCAGTAGGTACTGATGAGCCTACAATTGCTAACCAGAAAGGTGTAATTTTAAAGCAGTGATTGCTCTGCTTTTGTGTTGGCACTGAGGTGATAACGGCCATAGCTTCTGTTTCAGGCAGGTCGGTGATGGGCTTGGCTTCCCAGGCAAGAGCGGCTGTGGTGCCAAGTTCTAAACCGTAGCGAGCCATGGCGATTACGCCCCAAATTGTCACTGTGGTGTAAAAGACCAGGTGCACCACTACGGCATAAGACAAGGCAGTTGATTCAGAAATTTGGCCAATGCTGTTGCTTAAGAACGGCATGCTGGCTAACTGATATGTCTGCACTGCTGCTTGCTCAATAGTCTTATTCGTCACTTGTGCCGTCTCGCTGCCTGTCACCGCCAGTAGTGCTGTCTTGCAGCAGACGTGATAAGTGCCGATGTAACCTGGGCTTGATGGTACGAGAATGCCGAGATTGGTGAAGGCCATCACGGCAATCGCTTTCACCAGGCTAATTGGCAGGTTGAAGCATGGCATCACCAGGGCGAACATCAGGCCTTCGATTATCCAGATAACAAAGCTAGTTGCCAGCACAGATAGAGCTGTAGAGGCATCGCGTAGGCAGCTTAGACCTCTCGTTACTTGGGTGACTAGAGCAAGGGCGCGGGTATGCCATTTTCTCCCCAGGTGAATGCTGACCTGCGATGCCAGTGATAGTGATAGCTGCGGTGCGAAGGCTAGCATGAGAACGGAAGGAAGGGCACAGCCAAAAAGTAGCCCGGCGACCATAGCTGCTGGTTTCAACCATTGATCGGTGGGGGTGACAAAAATGGCGAGAACAAACAAGGACAAAATTGTCAGGCCATCGAGCAGTCGCTCGAGAAAGGTTACAGTTAGAGAAAGCGCATAGGGTAGACCCGTTCTCTCCGCCAGCATACCGGCGCGAGCGAACTCGCCTAGGCGGGCCGGCAAGATATTGTTGGTGGCGTAGCCGACAGCGATAATGTTGCTAGCCGTGCTTACGGTCAAGCTGGCTTCTGTGCTGACTAACTGTTTCAGCCGTAAGCCTCGCAAGAGCATGCCAATCAGATAAGTGACTACGGCTAATGGCAACCAGGGTAGCCATGTGGCCGAGGCAAAAGCGTCGTGGACAAGTTGCCAATTAATCTTTTTTGCTGTCATGACAAGCAGCAAGAGGCTGATAATAAAGCCGCCGACAACAATGGTTCCTTTTGACTTGATAATTCTACCGAGAGTTACCGAGTTGCCTTTCGCGCCTGGGGGCGAGTTTTCAGGCTGTAAGGCGGGATCATTCATCTAAAATTGCAACCGTGTTCATGCCTAGTAAAGAGAGTTCCTGCCAGCTAAAATCTTCCCAGAATCGAGCCAGTTAACTCGGCCCGCTTACGAGGCTCTCTAATTCTGTACGATTAAAGTATGACTGATCAAGGTTTTATATGGACGAGTCAACCCTAAGAATCTATTTCCGCCGTGTGCTAGCGGTTCCTGCTGGTGCCTCAAGGAAGGTGTTGCGGGCTGCGCGTGACCGCCGAGCCGCTCTCTGGCGCGAAAAGATGTTAGCTGCTCCAGCTGATCAAAAGCAATTGTGCGAGCAACGCCTCTCGATCACCAATATGGCTTACGACGCACTGAGTGATTCGGTTCGTTTTCGGGCTTATTTTACTCGCATGCAGGCAGGGGTAGAGACCTTGCCGGAGCTCGAAGAATTGTTGGCTGGGCTGGGTGAGACAAGTCCTAAGCCACCGCCCCAGCGTGTTGTGGAAAAGCGATTGGCGGCGGTGCACGAGCGGATGCAGCGTATTCAAACTCTGATTGAGGGTGCCATTCGCCAAGCAGTCGAAGCTGAATCTAAGCGGCTTCAAGAGAATGCGGTGCCTGATTCAGATGAATTTTACGATGCGGTTTATGCTGCCGCTGTTGCTAGTGGCCAACAGGTTAAAGCCGATGAAGTGGCGGCTGCGGCTAAATCTAAGATTGAGCTTGATGAACACTGTTTGGCAGAGCTAGATGCTCTTATTACTGACACTTCTGAAATGGCTGCGCACAAGGCTTACGATAAGCTCGAAGCACAAGTGGCTGGCCGTGAAACGCCTCAGCCGGCCAATCGCTCCGTGGCCTTGACTCTTAGTTTACTGATTTTAGTACTGGTCTTTGGCGCGGCTTATTTCGCCTTGAATAAAGACCCCGGTAGCTTTTTAAGCAATTCTCCTAATGCTGCCGCGGCCCTGACTGCTGCTGATGCGCAGGCTTGTGAAGAGACCCCGAGTCAGGGGCTGCAATCGAGTGAAGACGCCAGAATAGCTAGCGGAGGTGGGTTGATTGCTCCGGCTGGAGCTGCTGGTCTTGGTGGTAGCGCCAATGATGTCACTGAAGAAGGCCAAATCCTTTACCACGACGGCGTGAAAGAGGCAATCTCTGGCGATAGAGCAAAGGCTCTAGCAAATTTTGAGCAAGCTTATAAAGCTAGTCCAAATTTGATACTTGCTCTCTATAACAAGGCGGCAATGCTCGCTATAGCTGGTCAGACTAAAGAAGCTATTGCTTGTTATTCTGAAGTGCTCAAAGTTAAGCCAAATCTAGCTCAGGCGTATTATAATCGCGGTTTGGCTCATCAAAATTTAGCATCGCAGCTGGTGGCGTTGCATGGCTCGTCCTGGCGGTTGGATTCTGGGCTGGAGTGGCAAAGAGCAATCGCCAATTATGACAAATGCCTCAAAATCAATGGACGCTGTGCGCAAGCTTTCTACAATCGGGGCTTTGCCTATTATTGTTTGGGGCAATTTGACCAGGCCTTCTTCGACTTTGAGAAAGCACAAAACCTGCTAGCCATGTTGGAAGCGGCCAAGTTTAACAAGAATGCCGTGGCTGCGATCTTGAAGAAGCCAGTGGAGCCTATTGCCAGCGCGCCGCCTAGCGCCCCCATAGGTCCAGTTGGCCCAGCCTGGCAGTAATTACCTTTGGGCGCGCTTTTGCAAGATTGCTTGCGAGGCGCCACCGTGTTGCTTGCCTTGAGCATCAACGAATGCCCAGTCTTCAATATCGGCAACAGGAACTGTGACTGCCATTCCTGCTTTAACATTGGGCAAATAGACAGAATCTTTTTCTAAATGGCCGACGACTTTGTCGTCATAGACTTTGTCGACTTCGATCCATTTAAATTCAGATTTCTTGTCATCATAAAGACACGAGTTGATGGCAAACTTCTCGCCTTTTTGCTTGACGTTGAAGGCCTCTACGAATTCTTTCCAGTTTGCCTGAGCATCGGCTTTGACTTTCGCTAACTCAGGATCTTCTTTTTTTCCTGCAACAAAGCCTTCTGGGGCTTTCGGTGCCGGTGGTTGAGCTGGAGAGCAAGCCGATAGCGAGAGCATTGTCAGAGATAACAGCGCAAGCGTTGAAGTTGTAAGCGGGTTGACAGTCATATTTGCTTTAACCCGGCTGTGCGAAAAATTGGCAGACATAGTTTCTCTCGAGGCGTGGAACCTCAAGATTGTAGCAGGCAAACAAGTACTGTGCCTGTCTGACCTATTAACAGGCCCTTCGTCTTACCACTTATTTCTATCGGTTCGCTCAAAGGATACTGCGCTAGATTTGGTCTAGCTACTGCTCAAACTGGAGAATCATTTTTCGGGCAGCTTCATCATTTGTGGTCAATTTGCCATCCGGTCGCCTGATCATTTTTGCCTTTCCCTCTTTATCTAGGCCGAAAGCGAGGTTTATATCTTCTTGGTCTTGCTCTTTCATAAACTGGTAGAAAGTGGGCGTGGTTGTAAGCAGTTCTTTTCTACTGCTGGCACTCTCTTTCAGCATGGCCATTCCTTCTGCGGCCATTTCTACTGGATTGTCGAAATAGTAGGTTGGTGGCCGTACTGCGGCTATTTTTGCCATTTCTATGTCGTCTAAAATTGTGGTCTTGCCGTTGGCTGAGCCGTCTGATGTAACCAGGCTGCCGCTTTCGTCGATCTGCTGCCAGCCGCCTGCCTCGTTGTCGTGGCGATAAAGCTTTCCTTCTTTGCTTTTCAGTGCCCAGATAGTTTCATCTGTGCCTGGTCGCAGGAAAGGGGCGAAGCCGCAGCGATTAGAAAATTGAATGAGCTTTTGCTCTTCGTCAATACCCAGTCGAAATTGTGAGTTGTGAGAAAACTCATGTAAGACCATGTGCGCGTCAATGCCGCCTTGCCATTCGAAATGGTCTCCCTTCTTCACAAGAGTGGCACCAATGCCGTCTTGTCCAACGTAGATGGCTGGTTTGTTTTCTTTGTCGCTGTGTCTGTATGTCGCTGAAGCACCGTGATCGTCTTGGTAAAGCGAATCTTTGAGGAAGTAGAATTTGACTCCCTCTTTGCCGTCTTTCGTTAGTTGAGACGGTGTGGCGCGTTCCATTACGCCCTCGATGCTGTAGAGCTCACTCAAATAGGGAGCCCTGGCGTAGATCATTTTGCCGTGTGTTACTGCGCCATCAGGGGCGATGGCAACTTGGCCGATTACTTCTTCGTTGTCCTTGCTGAAGCGCAGCTTAAAGTCGGCTTTTAATTGCTTTTCTTTGACTGCTGTCAGCCTTTCAATATTCTTTTCTGCTTGGGCTAGACCTTCAATCGTATTGTCTGAAGTGAGAATATCAATGTTACGATCGCCGCTGCGTACGGTGTAGGTAAGCTGTTTGCCAGTGGAGTCATGTGAGATAAGAATTTGGTGCTTGAGAGTGAAGTCGTCTTTGGCCCTCTCTAGCTGCTCTCGCTCTATCTTTTCTCTTTCTAGTGGCGCTCTGTCTGGTTTATCGCTTGTTTGCTGGTCAACGTTCGCAATCTTCTCAATCTTCTCAATCTTCGCAATCAGCGCAACCATAGAATCGCTTCTATCTTCATGCTTGTCATTGCGGCCGTCTTTACTATTGCTGCCAGCGATAGGATGACTTGTAGCAAGTGCGTCAAGGGATAAAGCAGTGCGGGCCGAATCGTCAGCGTTTTGGCTGCGGTCGGCGCTATGAGAATTGTCATCAGGGCGTCCACTGTGCCCTCTTTCGCTAGTCATTGGTGTTTCATACCCAGTGTACGGCGGATTTTAACTAAAACGTGATACCACTTTTAAAACTTTGAGAATTTGCTCTTTTAGCGGTCTGCGGTGCGCTGAAGATGATTTTGCTGCCATGAGGGTGTCGTAGTTGGCGATGAATGAATCGTAACTCTCAGCAAGCATTTCGTCGTTTGAATATTTCGGGCGCCAGCCAAGTTGCTTAAGCGGCTCTATGTCAAAATAGAAGTCTTCTCCGTAAGTTAGGTAGTGCCATGGCGCCAGGGGGCTGAGTTTGACTGAGTCGAGCGCCTGTAGCGTGCCTACGGTCAGGCCCTGTGGAAGTCGTTTGACTTTTGCTTTTGAACCGGCGTGAACAACAAGGTTTTCCAGGCATTGACCAATTTCGTTAAAGCGGTCTGTGCCTACGTTGTATAGTCCAGGCTTGTTTAGCTCCACCAACATTAAGTAGCAGTCAATTAGGTCTTGGGCTTGGAGGAATTGGATTTTGTTTTTGCCTGAACCTATGACGTAGACGTTTATATCGCTTTTGATCCAGTCAAACAGTATTTGGAAAATGCCAAGGCGGCCATCGCCAATAATTGTTCTTGGTCGCACCGCTATTAGTGGCATTCCTGCTTTGTCGGCAATCTCCCTGGCGGCGAGCTCCCCGTCCAGTTTGCTTACTCCATAAATTTCTACTGGCTTGGTCGGGGTGGCATTAGTAATGGGGCAGGGAGCGCAGCCAAAGATTGCCGAAGAGCTAGTGTGAATAAAGCATTTGACACCGGCCTTCACGGCTTCTTCAGCCACGATTTTTGTGCCTTCTACATTGACCTGGCGAAAGAGATCTCCCGACTTTGTTAGAGGCACTAAAGCGGCGGTGTGGTGCACGATATCTACACCTTTCATTGCGGCGGCAACGCCCTCTCTATTGAGTACGCTGGTCTTAAAAAAGTTTGCTTTCGTGGGCCTCTGCTCGTCTTCCCAGATGTCGAGAATACTTACATCCTCACCTTTGGCAAGTAGATGTATTGCGATTAGATTGCCAAGAAAGCCAGATCCGCCCGTTACTAGATGTCTCATGGCTTTTTTGTTGCTACTATTACAAAGTTATTCTGGCAGCTCTGACGGAAATTCGGATAGATTTGGGTTGAACATTTGGACATTATTGTGCCATGACCGATTTGAAAAAGGTGTTTGATAGAAGTCGTAGGTTTACTCTTCGGCTTCCTGGTTCGACCAGCAATTTAGGACCAGGTCTGGATTGTATCGGCCTAGCGTTGAACATTTATAGCACCATGTCATTTTTTGTACTTGATGACAATGATCCAGGAATTCCGCTTATAACTTTCAAGGGTAGCATTGCCAAGAGCAGTCTGGCGCAAGAGCAAGGTAAGCTGACTTATACGATTTTGAGCAAACTTTGGCAGCGCGATCATGATCTGCTGCAACGTGTGCGAATTATCGTTGATTCTGAAATTCCTCTTGGTGTTGGCCTCGGCTCCAGTGCCACGGCTATTCTCGGCGCGCTTTGGGCGGCGAGCGTTTTAAAAGATCGCATTCCTAGTGCTCCGACATTGCTTGCCGAAGCCAGCATGCTGGAAGGACATCCTGAAACCCTAGCGGCTTGTTTGTTGGGCAACATGGTGGTGTCGAGCCCTTCGTCATACTCTTCAAGTAAAAATATAGTTACACAGCGCTTAAACTGGCCTAAAGAGTGGCACCTCCTAGTGGTTTCACCGCAATTTAGTTTGACTACTGCCAATGCCAGAGCTGTTCTGCCTGCGCAGGTGAAGATGGAAGATGCCATCTTCAATGTGCAGAAAGTTGCATCTCTTGTGGCTGCTGTTGCTCGACGTGATGAGTCAGCCTTTAAGGATGCTCTTGATGATAGATTGCATGAGCCTTATCGGGCTCAATTGGTGCCTGAGCTAGCCAAATTGCGCCGAGAGTTGATGAACGAGCCGATCATGGGTTGTACCCTATCTGGTGCGGGTTCCTCGGTGCTAGTAATAGTCCATGAGAAGCGTAAGGCGCAGGTGCGCGAGCGCTTGGGCTATTGGGTCGAAACCGAAAACAAACCTCCTCGCATTCTTGACTGTCAAGTAGACGACCAAGGGATTCAGGAGCTTGATTTGTAGCCTGATTTACAGCCGTATTTGTAAGTTCTGTTAAAAAGTAAACTTAGTTCCGTTTACAAATTGAGTAGCTTAGTTAAATCGTCGACGTCGTTTGTTCTGCCTAGCATTGTTTTGTAAGCAATGAGTTCTTCTAGCGGTTGAACGCTCACTTTCATGCCGTGAAAAGGCATTAGTTGTGCTCTTTTGATGTCAACTGTTAGGGGGACCCACTGCCCTTTGTGGCAAATCTGCTGTGCTTCGATTTGATTGATGTCAACTTCAATATCGTCGATTTTCAGATTGAACATTATCATTTGAAATTCCTCGTCTTGATAGAAGCGCAAAGGCGAGACGACATGCTGCCGAAGCAGATAAGCGACTAATTCGATGTGCGCACGCGGCATCTCCAGGTCGATGTCGCGCAGGGGCCATTTTGAGCCGTGAATATTGCCAGCAAGGCCACCAGTGAACTGATACGGTACTTTGTGTTCCGTCAATAAATTGACTAGCTGCTTGATGATTTCAAGTTTCGCGCTGCTAACTATTTCTGACTCTGTCATTGCTTCTTCTTATTGCTTTTTCGCTGCCTGTTTTGCTGTGCGAATTTGGCAAATTATTAGTAAATCTGGTGCATTTCTATACTTTTTAGCTTTCGCTTTGAACTTTGTGTGTGCGTGTTTTAAGTGCTTCAAAATTTGAACGCGAACCATGTTAACCCATTTTTTCGCTTTTTGCTTGAGGCTGGAAACCATTGCTGTGTCTAGCTTTTCGCAAGCCGCTTTTGTCGGTCTGATCTGCCTGATTTGAGATTGGTGGATCTTGTTTCTTACCGTGGCTAACACAAATGGTCACTTTTTGATCACAACGTGAGCGTAACGTGAAGATTGGGTGGTGTCGAGATTGTTTGGCACTAACACAGGGGGCCTAAGGGAGGCTAACAATGAAAGTAGATGCGAAACAGTATACGGAACCTGATACTTCAAATTTTGAGCTGGCTAGCGGTCTGCTCCATCGGCTTTGCAAGCATGCCGATGTCAAAGTAAGACTGCATCTAGCTGAAAATAAGCACACCCCGATTGAGTTGCTCATAGTTTTAGGCTGTGATAGTAACCCATCGGTACGATTGGCAGTAGCTGAGAATGCAAGCGCTCATCTTTGCTTAATTGAGCGTGCTGTTGAAGATATTAGTGTTGATGTGCGCTACGGGCTCGCGGAAAACCCGCATTTGCCCACGCATCTATTGGAAAAGTTGGCAGATGACGATAATCCTTATGTCGCCTGTCGCGCCGAGCGAACCTTGGCTAGGGTGTTGAAAGAGTGCATTGCACTCGAGCACTCGAAGAGCCGTTGTTTGTCTAGCTGAGAGTCGCAGAATTTAAGACTATTAGCGAAATAGATGAGACCAACAGATAAGTAGAACGTAGTTCTAGTTTCTGTAAATGTCTTAGCCGCTGCAATGCATTAGCTTCGGCTTGATGCAGGGTATGGCTGGCAACAGGCAAGTAGATACCTTTTGGTTGGGAGAATCCAGCTCCTTGCCACTAGGCGTCTGCACCACCCGCGAGGGCCAATCAGTGATTTGCAAATTTGGTCGTTTGTAGATCGCTGTATTGGCTCTCATTACTAGCTTAAGGCAGCCTTCTTGGAGTGTTCGCTCAAGAATGGCTGTGCTGCCTTCTCTGTGGCTAAAAGATTTGGCAGACTCCAATCGGCTTTTTTTGTTTCCGAGGTAATTTAATCTGCGTTGCTGAAAATGCCTCAATGCCGCCCCTGGCTGGGCTTTCGCCCGTTGATTATTTCCCTGCCATGATTCTGGTGCTAATCTGTGCCAAACTTGGTACCTTGTCGAAGACTATTTTTGACAAAATGCTTTAGTAGCCAGGAGGTTTTCCTTTTGTTTAATCGTGCAGCAGGGTTTGTTTTAAGCCTTTCACTAAGTTTGAGTCTGGTGTCGTTAGTGGTGCCTAGCGCTAGGGCGCAGAAGGCTAAAGCGGCAGCCGCCAGTACGGCAAAGACTTTGTCCCTTGGCTCGCGTACTTCTCCACATGCTTTTCGAGACAGACTATTTAAAGGGAAATTGTCGGCTGATGTAGTTGCCGCAGAAAAGTTGCTACTTGATGGGAAATACGCGCAGGCGCAAGATGCGTTTCGCGTTGCTGTAAACAAGAACTCAAAAGATACTGCAGCGCTAACAGGGCTTGGCTTCGCTCTTGTTCAGCAGTATAAGCTCGATGCTGCCGATGAACAGTTTGCCAAAGCTTTGAAAGTAAATACTAAAACTCCATTGGCCCTTGTCGGACAGTCGATGTCTAAGCTCTATCGATTGCAGTCATCATCGATGACCGTAATTTCTCAGCGTGATGCCACTCTTGTTTCGGCAGAAGCCGGTTGCAGACAGGCTTTGAAGTTGGATCCGAAAGCCGCCGAAGCCTATATCGTTTTAGGTTTGGTTCAGCGTGAACAGGGGCGATTGAAGGAAGCTAAAAATAGTTTGTCCATGGCAATTAAGCTAGATCCTCAGTATAGCTCTGCCTTTGTTCAGCGCGGATTGATTGACTTGAAACTAGGAGATACTGCTGCTGCTCTAACTGACTTTGGCTCAGCAATTAGTTTGCGTTCGGATAATGCCGCTGCTCACTACGGTCTGGGTAAGGCTTATTTGAATCAAGGCATGCTTGATGATGCTTACAAGTCACTAAATACATCACTTTCTTTGAACAACAATAGTGCACCTGCACACATTGCCTTAGGTGATGTCTATCGCCTGCAGAACAACCGTGTTGCTGCCATTAAAGAGTATCAAGCCGCAATTTTGATCAAAGCAGAAAGCGATGATGCTTATTTGCGCATGGCTGATATTCGGGAGTCGCGTGGTGACCTTGAGTTGGCGCTTGGAGATTTGCGTTCTGGTCTAGCACTGAGCCCCAATAGTGTGGATTTGCACCGCCGTGCTGGTGATATCAATTTGCGTTTAGAGAAAACCGATGATGCCTTGAAGGAATATACAACTGTTTTAGGATTCGCTCCTGGGGATGTTGCTGCGGTTAAGGGTATGACAAGAACTTTGATGATCAAAGCTCAGAAGGAAGCAAACGGTGCCTTCTTCGTCTCTAATAACTTTGAATCAGCCGAGAATTTCATTCAGCGGGCCATTCAATTAAATCCAAATGATATGGAATTGCGCTTGGCTGATGCTAAGTTGCGGGCGATTTCGGGAAAACCAGTAGATTTATCCACTATTGGAACACCGACAAACGATCCTCAGAGAATTGCCTATGCAGAGGCTTGTCTTGCCCAGTTTAAGTATCAAGAAGCCACCCAAGCCTTCGAGACAGTTATTGCTAATTGCACCACTTCAGCTCAAGCGTTTGCCGTTGCTGACATGGCTTTGATGATTCGCGATCTTGATAGCGCAGATAGTGCCTATAAACGTGGTGGCACATTTAGTGATGAAGATGCTGCTGCTCGCTCTAAGCGAGGTCTGAACAACGTAGCGACTGCACGCGACAAGGCCCGGCAAGCTCTGACTTTAGGGCAAGACCTTTCTCGGAAGAAACAGCTGACGAGTGCAATTGATCAGTTCAGAAATGCTGCCTATCTCAATCCGCGTCTTTCTGCTGCTCATTTGGGCTTGGCTGAAACTTTGGAGAAGCTCTACAACAAGTCCGCCCCACCGTTGCGTGAGGCTGCTCTTCACTATCGCGCTTATGCGAGCCTAGAGCCAGGTCTGCCAGAAAAACAAGCTGAGAAGATTGCCAAGCGTGCCGAGAAATGCGACGAGATTGCTTTTAAACTTGAGCAAGGTAAATCTACTAGTAAGCTTTCATCGATTTTTAGTTCGGTTGAGAAGTTCTTTAAGAACTAGGGCACTATTTGTTCGAAATAGTCCCTGCTAGCTAAATGCTAAATGATGCTGGCTGCAGTTTAGAATACGAAAGAAGCTTGGGCATTCGCTCAAGCTTCTTTGTTGTTGTCTGGAATTTCTGATTTTGAAGGTTCTGGATTAAGACGATATCGGTTTAGTTTTGAGGGTTCCGGATTAAGACGATATCGGTTTAGTTTTGAGGGTTCCGGATTAAGACGATATCGGTTTAGTTTTGAGGGTTCCGGATTAAGACGATATCGGTTTAGTTTTGAGGGTTCCGGATT
>CAJXZK010000106.1 GCA_913063055.1 uncultured bacterium | reverse complement strand
TAATGATACGGCGACCACCGAGATCTACACCTCTCTATTCGTCGGCAGCGTCAGATGTGTATAAGAGACAGATACAGCAGAACGTTCTTAAATGACTCGAAGAGACAATAATCAAAGATTACTTTGCCCTCGTCACTGATTGTGTGCCTTTTGTTGAACCAATTCCCGCTGGTGCTTTGCTGTTTGTCAGCTCCCCCTGACGAGCTTTTAGACTGACTGGATCATTGCCATCGTAATTGACATAGTGCCTGACAAAGCCATTTGTATTCTGCGGCATTATCTGAATCTGACTCGTTCCAGGTTTCTGCTGCGTCTTCAACGCCGGCCTCACCTCATCGTAAACAGCCCCTCTCGCCCGGCAATCTGCCAAAATTTCAGCTTCGCGCCTTGTAAAATCAGCATTTAACTCATCTATCTTTATCTGCAATTCTCTTTGGGTACGATCACGCATTTTAGAGTATTCAGGATTCTCATAGCGCTCCACCCGAGCGATGCGATTATTTACTAAAACAGCCCTCTCAAAATATTGCTCGATACCATTTAACTGTTCAGCAGCTCTATCTTTTGCCTCTTGTATTTCGATTGCCAGCTGTTTGCGCTTAGCGGCGATATTAGCGGCACCATCAATCATCACCTGCAGCTTGCGAGAAGCCAAGGCTGGATCATGGGTAGAAGTTTCAGCAGCAGCACCTTTAGCGGCCTCCGGAGCTTTAGTCGACTCCACACCAGTAACAGCCCCTGACGGCTGTACAGCTAAAGCCTTCAAAGCGTCATAGCAATTTACTTTCATTTTCAAATCGCTGGTTATTTTGTAGCACTCCGCAAATTGCGATTTGGCATCGGCCTTACAATTGAGCTTGTAGAGAGTCTGAGCGTAGTAATAGCGGGCCAGTGAATTACCAGGGTCTCTGCGCAGAATTTCATAACCCGTTTGTGCGGCTTGCTGTAGGTTGCCATTATTAAACTGGGCAATTTGACTTTCCACAGTTTGCCTCACGGATTTTTGTTCCATCGGCTTAGCGCTCTTATAAGCAGCCTGTTGAGGAGCAGCATCACAATGGCCCACAAGAGCTGTCAGTAAAATAGCATTGAAAAAAGCTGTCCGGAAAATCACTTGACCCTCAGATGCCCACAACTATTAGAGCCATAATAAGCGCATTCAAGACAAAACTGCATACCGCTGGCTATTGTATTACAGCCAAATTGGATGGTTCAAAATGCTCGGCAGTGGCATACCAATCAAGGCTCTGCTATTAGTTGCAGCGCAAATACCGCAAGCTCACAACCTCAAAAAGCTTACAGAGCCTTGCATTTGAGGCTCGCACAGCTTCACCAATATCCTTTTTATATTGCGATTTATCACTTATTGCCAACGCTATTGTGTTCGGCCCTCATTCTCTTCATTCTAGAAGTATCTTTTCCTTCTCCCAATCCTCTGGCAAAAAACAACCAAAGCAGCAATACCGCTCACTATCTCTAAAACGTTCTTGTGACTTTGTCTCAAGGATAGTGCTGCATTTGCTTTGCCTCTGAAATTTACGATTGCCTGAAGCGAAAAGAGAAATCAACCGCGAACCATAGAGTTTGCTAGCTCGGAGAACAACTGAATGACCATGCAAATCCGCACCGTCGCCACCGCTGCCGTCGCTTCCGCCGCACACCTCGCCAACGTCAAGACCGAAGAGCGCCTCGGTTCCCTGGTTCGCCGCGATGACTACTTCCGCCCGAATTTCCGCCAGGCGAACTGCCCCGTGGTCGGCACCGTCGACAACAATCGCTGCGCTCTGGTGGTTCGTTTCGATGACGGCGACGGTATCGGCCAGGATTTCATCACCATCGACCAGGCCGCCGACGCTGCGACCGCCATCCTCAAGGTTGGTGACCAGGTGCTTGTCACGCTCGTCGACGATGTCCACATCGAAGACACTGTCCGCGCTGCGTTCTCCTACACCTCTCCCGAGGGCATCGACCAGGAGACCATCGACAATAGCAAGATTCTGCGCCAGGGCGAATACGTCGACGGCAACAATCGCCGCTGCCTCGTCACCCTCGCCCTGATCGGCAATGGCCCCACCACGCAGATGATCTGCGTCGAACAGTTCGCCGCCTAAGGCTTTCGGGATTCATAACTAGGTTCCACCTAGGCTGACCCCGTAACTGTTCCCTCAAGCAAGCGTAGGCCGAAGAAATTCCTGCTTAAGATGCAGCGAATATTGGCCTGCGCACTCCATCTGGAAAGCTGTGGAAAGACCTCATGCCGCTGGAAGCGCTCGCGCAGGCGGCCTAGCAGCCCGAAGACTGACGAGCCTATAGCTCACACCAGATCGCTCTGGGAGACGGAAAGCTGCCAGCTTCCAGAGCGGTTCACAATAGCCCTAAGCTTTCACCCCGAAGCACTCCACTTCAGCACAGGTCATGCATTAAAAGTTGCAGCATCCAGTTTTTTAAAAAATCCACCTTATTACAACATATAATAAAACAAAGATAGTAATAACAATTTAGGTAGTGATAACTAATTAGTTAGCTCCCTCTGTATTCCCCACATCTGACATTTGTGCTAGATTGCAATTCGGAGCTTGTTCCCAAGAAGTTTTTTTGACAGCAGTTCAGTCAATCCCTGTTCAGACGACCCCAGTTCAGACTATTAATGCCAGTACCTCCTCTAATTCTCGTTGCCGAAAATAATCGCAGTGATCAGCAAGTGTTTAGACACTTACTAGATAAATACGATTATTGCCCGCAAATAGTATCCTCCGGGAAAGCAGCCTTAGAAGTCGTGCGCAACACTAGATACGCTGTCATTTTGCTTAGCCTCAACCTGCCTGATATGGATGGCCACGAATGCGCCAAGGCAATCAAAGCTATTGACCTAGAGATGACATCGCAAACTCCTATTGTTGGCGTCGCCGACAAAGAAGTAGATGAAGAAACAATCAAAGCTACTGGGGTCAGCTTAAACGACTACCTGTTCAAACCTATCTCGCCTGAAGCCCTGCGCAAAATTTTACTGCGACATGCCTACGAGCCAAGACGGCCCAATTTGAAGACGCTCATTCCACTTTCGATCGAAGACGCCACCATACCGCCCTCTTTCGACGACTGAACATCACAAACCAATGGCCTGTAAAAGCGCGTGGGCTTGCCGTTGTACTTCCAACTGCTCCAAGTAGGGCAGTCGCTTGAAATAGTCGGGAAGGTCGGTTGGCGGCTGCATGTAGCGTAGTTCGTCGGCTTCGAAGACTTTCAGTAGTTTCAAATCTGGATCCAATCCCATAACCTTTTCGCCGGCATATTCAGAGCGTTTGAATAAATCGGGCAAGCCAGCAGGTTTTCCTTTTATGTACATGCCAGACATGTCTGCTGCACTAGCATCAAAGGCAAACAGCTTGCCTGTAGCTGGTGTTCCAGCATAGGTACTAGCATGTTTAAATGACGACATCACATCGGCCAAGCGAGAACTGGCATCCTCAGCTCTTTTCATTGGAGAAGCAACATAAAGCGGCATTTCATATTGTTTGCCATGCAAATAAAAGTCTTCCACAATCTTGGCTCTCTCCGGTGGACCGCCATGAAAAGCCAGACGAGGCAAGCTTTCTCCAGCCTGTTCCACCCTAGCCACAAGACCTTTGATATTGTGCTCTGCCGTAGCTTGCAACTCTTCCAAAGGACTATGAAACAGCCTCTCCTTGCTCAGTTGCACGAAATCAGGTCTGGACGCCTTCGCCTCAATAAACAAAGCCTTTTCTGTGCCAGCGGAAAGCGATTGGGCTTCACCGGCCCCCTCAAATAGCTGTCCCACATTCTTTGCGCGCCCTACAACACCGCCACGCAAAAGTAGCGTGGCCGACAATGCTAATGCCGCACCTCCGATCACATACTTACCAGTCTCCTGGCTGCGCTCAAAGTCTCTAGCGGCCTGGGAAGCAGAGAGCACGAGGTTACCGTTGCCATCACTACTGAACAACGGTTTTGCTGCTATAAGGCGCCGCTCAACAGCCGCTGAACCAAGTTCCGAATCAAGCACAACGGACCAGCGGCGCTCCAACCAGGAGTCACTTTTGCTGCTAGCACCGAAATTATTCTTCAGGCCATCATAAAGCTGACCGAGAAAACCTTGCTGCTCCAGACTGACTTTGAAGTTCTTTTCTGTGGTGGCAAGTGGTTTTGACAGACTAAGCAAATCGAGCTGAGGCCGCTCGGCAAGATTGTTGGCGTCATTGTCATGATCAATATCGCCAGCCATTCTAAAGCCCTGCAGGAATTATTACTGTGCTTGTTGCTTCAAAGCCTTATCAACAAGTTGAATTTTAGCAGCCAGACTGGCTACTTCACTATATTGAGCGCGGCCATTAATGCGCTCCATCTGATCACCCAGGGCTTGTTTCTTCTTGATCAATTTGTCAGTTTTGATCCAGTTCTTCAAAGAACGAGCTGCAGCGCGCTCTTCCCAACTACTCTCGGCGCTGTTAAAGAGTTTTTGCTTACCTTTTTCGCTTTCAGAGCGTGCTTGTTTCTGCTCTTTAGTAGCATCGTTTGATTTCTTCAGACCAAATTTCAAATAGCCGGTGTCCCCGCTATCACCGGAGTTTTGCTTGTTTTTATCAAGGCCTAGCAATTTAGCGCCTTCGGCTGTTAGTGTCTTAGGGCGTAGATCGGCTTGTTTCGCTTTGGTTTCTTCGATTGACTCGCCTTTAACAGCTCTTCTCAGACCGCCAGCTTGGCCGTTCACAGCGTCGCCAGCATTAACACCATTGTCTTTCTGCAACTTGGCTGCGCGGCTCGACTTAATGTCATCCATTACAGCGAAAGTGGCTCCCAAAGCCATCAAGAAAAATGGATTGCACATAGCCAGACCCATAAATGACATTTTGTCGCGGCTGCCGACTTCTTCAGAAAGCTTGTGCTGCCGCACTTGCTCTAGGGTCATCTTGCCATACTTGGCTGGATCGCTCTGCTTCAGCGCCTGCAATTCTTTGCTTGGACCCATTACGCTAAGAAAAGCCAATGCCCCGACGGCGCCAGGAGTCTTATCTGCAGCATCAGAATTTTTCACACCAGCAAGGGCTGCTGGACTTTTTTTAGCTTCAGCTCGACGCATAGCTTCGGCTCTTTCAGCTTCGGCTCGGCGTTGGGCCTCAGCCCGCATAGCGTCATTGCGCAAAGCTTCGGCACGGTTCATTTCGGCTCGCCGTTGGGCCTCGGCTCTCATTGATTCATTGCGAGCCGACTGGGTGCGAACGGCATCGGCGCGGCGCTGGGCTTCTGTGCGAGCGGCCTCAGTGCGCATAGTCTCGGCGCGCATGGCTTCAGCTCTGCGCACAGCTTCAGCCCGATTAGCTTCAGCGCGGCTCTGTGCTTCGGCACGAGCAGCGGCCATTTGACGGGCAGCATCGCTTTGCCGTGCCGCTTCAGTCGACTGAGCAGCTACAGCGGGACGAGTAACTTCAGTCTGCCGAGCAGTTTCCGCAGTACGAGTAGTTTCTATGTTACGAGTAGCATCAACTGGGCGAGCGGTGTTAGCAGGAAAAGTTGAATCAGATGACCGGGTTGAGTCAAATGACCGAGTTCCATCAACTGGTCGAACGGCCTCTAGACGTCTGGCCTCTGCGGTCATGTTAAACAAAGCAATCTCAGGAGCGGCAAAGGTATTGGTGGTCTTATCCAAGATTTTGTCGAAGTTTTTGTCGGCACCCTTATCTGATCCGCCATCGCGGAAAGATTGTTCAATAGAGCCTTCGGGTGACTTCAACGTGGATACCTGTCTTTTTGCTCGCCGGCCATAAACAGAGGCAAAAACAATCGGTCATTGCTCTGTGACCTCATTGAACAAAAATTAGAGCCCTTTGTCGATGGTGGAAACACCATAGCGGCAAAATCAGGCCCTAGTGCTTGTTAGCAGGCAAAAAGGAGACCAGTTGATCGCTTGACAGGGCGTAGATAAATCCTAGGGCTCCAGCCAGGGTGAAATAGGCCACACCAATCATCACTTTTTCTAGAGTTGTGGCCGGTTTAATCAAGTCCCGCTCGCTCACTTGTCCAGTAAAAGAGCGATAAGCGCTGAAGGCAGAAAATAAGCCTAGTATGAAGAATAAAGGCGATTGCAACAAATAGGCGGCTAGAAATACCATGGCAGCCCCTGGAATCAGCACCCATTTGGCGATGGCATTGACGACAAAACCGCCATCAAAGGGCTTGGCCGGAATCAACTGCAACAAATTAATGAAACAGCCTGTAGAACCCGCTGCCATCATCAGCCCACTACCCTGCTGTGCGCCGAAGAAGAAGAGCATGACTGAGGTCACTCCACCCACCAGCGGCCCGGCCAGCGAAACCCAGGCATCCACGGCCTGATCTGGGGGTAATTTATCCATAGCCACATAGGCTCCGAAAAATGGAATGAAGACTGGAAGTTTTGGGTCGAGGCCAAAGAACTTCATGAAAATATAGTGACCGCCCTCATGAATTAAAATCAGCCCTACTACTATCAACGCATATATCGGGCCGAACAACATTGAGTAGAGGCCGATCATGATAAACATTGACAGGCCTTGCTTTAGCATCATAAATATAAAAACTTTGAACTTCACCAAAGCGATGCCAAGCACTGCCAAGCCGCCAAATATAGAGTTCTTAGTCTTTGGTTTCGGCTCTTGTTCCACGAATTTCCTCGTTCTTTTTACTGATAACTAGTAGAATCTATCAGTCGTGACAATCTATTTAGGCAGCCGTTTGTGAGAGAGCAAAATCTGTAATACAGATAAGTCTATCTTTACAGGTTAACAGGCAACAGGAAAGAAAGTGTTGCGACCGGCGACCACCGCCCATAATTTCCAATAAAATTGACCGAATGACAGCAAGCCAACCCAAAGAAAAGCGTTTCGTTAGCCCTCTGCAAATAGCCGAAGATCAAATGTTGATCGGATTAACTTTGCTTGGGCAAGTTGGCTATCTCTTTTGGCGCACTACTGGATATATGCTCAGACTGCAGATTGACTGGGCTGAGAGTACCCGACAGGGCTACATGATCGGCGTCAAGTCATTGGTGGTAGTAGGAATCACAGCGCTTTTCACCGGCCTGGCAATGTCGCTACAAATATCACGAGAACTTGTCACTTTTGGCGCCGACACTGCCATTGGCGGGGTGGTTTCTCTGGCACTTGTGAGAGAAATCGGACCGATCACAGCCGGTGTAATTGTGGCTGGTCGCGTTGGCTCTTCCATTGCAGCAGAGCTAACAACCATGATGATTACAGAGCAAATTGATGCTCTCAAAGTGATGCGAGTTGACCCCATCAAGTTCTTGGTTGTGCCGCGCTATACCGCCGCACTAATTGTCATTCCCACCCTCTCAACTTACGCCATGTTCCTCGGCTTGATAGCGGGAATATTCATCGCTAAGACTGCAGCAAACGTACCGCCAGAGGCTTTTCTAGACTCTGTGCGTCAAACTATTTTAGACCGCGACTTTGCCGTCCACTATCTCAAATCAATCATCAATGCCACCGTTATCATTTTCTTCTCTTGCGCCATCGGCCTCAATACGCGCGGAGGCGCTGAAGACGTCGGTATAGCAACCACTCGCGCTATTGTCTGGACAATGATTTCAATTTTCATCCTCAACTTCGTCGTTACTTCCCTTACGTATGCTCCTCGCTAGACCTCGCTCGCCCCAAATAGAACAACAGAAATGACAGCTGAACCAGTTCTACAAGTAAAAAATATTCACAAGGCTTTTGGCGATCGTAAGATTTTGGAAGGCGTGAGCTTTGATGTATATGCAGGAGAAATGCTTGGCTTAATCGGCCCGTCAGGCTGCGGCAAATCGACTCTGCTTAAAATTATTTGTGGCTTGCTGGCCCCTGATCAAGGCGAAGTAATTCGCCGCTCTGACGATATCGGCCTGGTTTTTCAAGGCTCAGCCTTACTCAACTCACTCTCGGTGCGCAACAACTTGGCCTTAGCCCTCGATGGTCGCAATTTAACCAAAAAAGAAGAAGACAAGATAATCAGAGAAAAGCTTGAACTGGTCGAGCTCTCAGATTTTATGTACGCCTCGCCCACGAGACTGTCTGGTGGTCAGCAAAAGCGCACCAGCTTCGCCCGTGCCATTGTTAACGATCCTAAGATCATTCTCTACGATGAGCCTACCACTGGCTTAGACCCTGTAATGTCAACAGTGATTGAAGATTATATGATTGTCTTATCACACCAACTCTCAGCCGCATCGATCGTGGTCACTCACCAGTTTTCAACTTGGACCCGCACCACCAACAGAGTTGTTCTGATGTTTGAAGGAAAAATTGTTTGGCAAGGCACCCCCGAAGAAGGCGTCAAATCAGATAATCCGTTCATGCAACAGTTTGCCACGGGCTCAAGAGAAGGGCCAATGCTAACAGCGAAAATTTAAGAGCTGGCCATAAACTAGAGAATTTAAAATCCAGCAACAACGGCACAAAAAAGCAATTACAAGAGTCCAAAACTAAAACTACGACCACAACGTCCACGAGCACAAACAGCAGGAAGAACGATGGAGCTATCACCCAAAATCTCAGCACAAGTAGGATTGTTCGTCATGACGGCGGCCTGTATGTTGCTGTTCGGCTGGAGCTGGCTCAAGGGCTTGTCAATTATGCATCCGCCCCAGCGCTTCATAGCTCAGTTTCATGACGTGGCTGGCTTGAACAACAATGCCCCTGTCAACATTAATGGTGTGCGCATTGGTCAAGTTGAGCAGATTGATCTCAAGGGTAAGGGCCAGGTTTTAGTTCATCTAAAAATTAGCAGTGAAGATATCACCATCCCTAAAGGCTCTGCCATCACCATTCAAACCCAGGGTCTAGTGGGCGCTAAATACATCGAAATTACTTTACCTGAAACAAAACAAGGTGAATCTCCTACCGCAATTGAGCCTGGCGCCATTGTTATGGGCCAAGACCCAGTACGCTTAGAGCTCATCGCCAACAAAATTGCGACCAAACTCAATCGCCTTGTCACTGACGTTGGCGGAGATGATGTCGGCATCAGCCTGGCAGAAGCTTTGCGCCATTCGGGCGAAACCGTACACAACATCAATGAAGCTGCCAAGAAATTAAACAGCAACATGGACACGCTCAAAACAGCTTCCGAAAACTTCAGCACCACATCGACAAAAGTGGGTCAGGTGGCTGATTCTTATAGAAACGTCTCGGCTGGCGCCAGCACATTCTTCACCAAGAGTTCAAGAACTGCTGAGTCTATAAATGTACTTGCCGGCAATCTCACCACTACATCAAAGCGCCTCAATAAAGTGCTTGAAAACCCAGGCTTCAGCGGCGACCTCAAAGAAACCGCTCAGTTAGCCAGACAAACAGCCGATAGCATTGGCACCACCATGCATGAACTGAGCGGCACCTTGAAAGACCAGGGCCTGAGAACAGACGTGCTGACCATGCTGACTAAAGTCAACGACTCAACTGAGCGCATCGCTAAGTCAATTGATTCTGTCAAAACTATCAGCGAAGACAAAGAACTGCGCAGCGACGTCAAAGTAGCCATCACTAATTTAAAAGAAGCGATGACCAAGTTAGATGGTCTTGTTAGCGAGCCTGGATTCAAAGACGATATTCGCTCGACCATGACCAAAGTAAGAAGCGCAGCTGATGAAGTCGATGTGGCAGCCGCTCACTTCAATGAAGTAATCGAAGGACCACGCCCATTGTGGAAAATGATGTTCGGCCCAGGCCTGAAGAAACAATCAGCCAAAGACGCTGCTAAAGGCGAAAAAACAAACAAGAAAGGCCTGAAGATTCAAAAAGAGAAAGCCGAAGTTGGAGTAGCTGGAAACGACGCCGCTAATAGCATGGCGCACTAAATTTCCATTGACTCCAAATTTAGAGCCGGCAACAAAGAGGGAGAGATTATGACCTCACCAGCTTATCCAATCAGAAAACCTAGACGGTGGATCTGGTTACTCGGTGGTATAGCCGGATTTCTTGCCCTTAACGGCTGGATGCCATTTTTTCTGGATGGTTGGTGGTATGGCACCTTTCGAGATGCTTACGTAGGTAATCCGATTGAAAGCGTCGAAGCAGTTTTTTTCTGGCTTTTCCTTGGCCCAATTGAAGGCTTTCTAATCGGCTTTTTAGTAGTTCGCTGGCTAGACAAGCGATTCATCAAAGCTTCTGATTCTGGTGGATGATTTTCAACTGCTGTTTCACACTGTCTATATGATCTTTCCTTGGATTATAGGCATAGATCAAAGCTGCATTTAAATCGCCTTCACGCCAATACTGCCTTACTCCATCCCAACCAATTCTAGCCATGTATTCTGGCTTAGTGCCTTCTTTCAGATGCTGAATTACCTCGGAAAAATAACCAGCAACAAAATGTGGTGCATTCTCGACCTTCAGCGCTGCTCTAGCGGGATCGCCTGCAAAACGGCCCAATTGCTCGGGAAACTCTTTTACGAGCCGGCCTAGATGTCTAATCTGCATCTGAGCTGGTCCTATTGATACAGCCTCGCCAATACCGTCGTCATGCCCATGTTCTTGAATATACTTATCCTGTCCGGTATCAGCACCCTGTTTATAAAATGCCACCTCCAGCCGAATAGTAGCTGCTATCAAATGCTGATCTATATGATTTCTGCCTTCTCCAATTCGCTTAGCCAATTCTGGAAACTCTGAATTGGCAGCCTTGCATGCAGGATACGAAATATAGGCATCCTCATGTCCTCTACGTGGATAGACAGCATTAACTAGCTCTAGTTTTGCCGGAGCCTCAAAACTACTTAGAGTTTGTTTTGCGTATTCAATTTGGTTTCCAGCTTTCCTAACATCTTTTTGTATGTCTCTAAGGTCGTAAGCAATTTTAGGAGTTTCTTCGTCCAGGCCTTCAATAGTAAATTTGTTAGCGTTGTTCGGTGAGTCGCCAGGCCTTCTAAACAAATCTGTCGCTGACTCATCCTGCCCAAGATAGTGCGCTTGCTGCGCCCTAGTCCACCTAGCTTGATTGCAAGTGTCTCCAATAACTCCACTACGTTGCGCTTCTGGTCGCGCTTTCGCTTCTTTAACCTCCGGCTTGTCGCCCTCGTCTTTCTGTTTGTCTAACATCCCGAGTGGCTCCACGGCAGTTACTGCCTCATTATGCCCAATTGTCAGGGGATCCTTGATAGATTCTTCACAGACTTGCTCTATACTCCACCTAACCAGCATTCCCTGCTAAGCTTTTGTATTGCCGATTGGAGTAAAACAATGACCTGGGAGCCAGTGATTGGGCTAGAAGTACATGCCCAACTAAAAACTAAAACCAAAATTTTCTGTGGCTGCCCCACTGAATTTGGCATGGGCCCCAATGAACAAATTTGCCCAGTCTGCATTGGCATGCCTGGCGTACTACCAGTGCTAAATAAGCAAGCAGTAGAATTCGGCATCCGCGCTGGCCTGGCCCTCAATTGCCACATTGCCGAACAATGTCACTTTGACCGCAAAAACTATTTCTATCCTGATTTGCCCAAGGGCTATCAGATATCGCAATACGAGCACCCGATTTGCGAAAGAGGCCATCTCGAAATCAATGGCAAAAAAATTCGCATTACCCGCGCTCACTTAGAAGAAGACGCCGGAAAGCTTGTGCACTCAGGTGCTGATGGCCTACATGGTTCTGACTACAGCTTGGCCGATTACAACCGCTCTAGTATGCCCTTGCTCGAAATAGTGAGCGAGCCCGATATTAGTAGTCCGGAAGAAGCTGCTAACTATCTCATCGAACTGCGCCGCATTTTGCGCTATGTCGAAGTCTGCGACGGCAACCTTGAAGAAGGCAGCTTCCGCTGCGATGCCAACGTATCACTGCGAAAACTCGGTACTACCGAACTTGGTACCAGAGCAGAAATCAAAAACATGAACAGTTTTCAAGCAGTAAAAAATGCCATTCAGTCTGAAATCGAGCGGCAATCAGCATTACTTGACAAAGGTGAGCGCATTGTTCAAGAAACCAGATTGTGGAATGAAGGCGATCGCAAGACCCATCCAATGCGTTCAAAAGAACACGCCCACGACTATCGCTACTTCCCAGAGCCAGACCTAATGCCACTTGCCATCAGTCGTGAGTGGGTCAAAGAAGTAGAGAAGAATCTGCCAGAGCTACCGGAGCAAAGACGCAAACGCTATACCGAAAGCCTCGGCCTCTCTAACGAAGATGCTGGCATTCTCACTGAAGCAAAAGATCTCAGTGATTTCTTTGACCAGACAATCAAGCTGGGCGCCCCGGCCTCGGACGCCTGCAACTGGCTCAAAGGGCCAACCATGGCCTATCTCAAAGAAGCTAAAATAGAATTCGCTGAAACAAAATTGACTCCAGAAAATCTCCACGCCCTTTGTGCTGCGGTGACCTCCGGAAAACTCGGTTCCACAGCGGCTAAACCATTGATCGTTGAATTACTCAAAGATGGCGGTGACGTCAACAAACTAATCGACTCTAAAGGTCTCGCTCAAGTTTCAGACGAGGGGCCAATTCGCGCTATGGTAGAAGCAGTAATGGCGCGCAGCACTCAACAGCTAGAAGATTACAAAAACGGCAAAGTCAAGCTGCGTCAGTATTTCTTTGGAGAAGTAATGAAAGCAGCCAAAGGCAAAGCTAACCCAACCGTGATAAACAAATTGCTCGATGAAATGCTCCCGGAAACCCTTAGTTAGCTAATTGGCACATTGGCCAGCATACATACATGCATACAGGTGCAAAATGCTTACCTGCAGGAATTTCCGCCTAGTTCGGTTGGCAATTATCTCGGCGGCAGCATTGCTGCTCGCCTCTTCCATTGAGATAAATCAGTCAAATCAAGCTGCGGCTGGCCCAGCCTCTAGCAACAAAAGCACTACTAATAAAAGTACTACTAATAAAAGCACTAGCAATGCCACCCCTGCGGCTTTAGACGGCAACAGTAGCTTTCGCCTATTGCAGCACTCTCAGCCCTCTGGTGAAGACGAAATTCTGGTCAGCCCGTTAGGCATCAAAGTCACCAATTTACGCAACAACTATGTTTCGCTGCTGCCGAAGCCATTCACAGAAGTCTACTCATACAATGCCAGAACCAAAAAGATTTTCCACGGTCCACTAAATGACCACAAAAGCCCCTATGCCCACTCTATGGCCCTTCTTAAATCAGTAACTTTTGACGACATCAAGACTACTAAGTTCAAAGATGACACATATAAAGGATGCTCAGCGGCCTACTCAAACATTCCCAAAGAAGTGATGGTGCAAAGGCAAAAAGACAAATCAAATGGCGATCTGGTTGGTCGGGCACCACGTCTATTTGAAATGGTCACCAGCAGCAAGCTCAACGTGCCGCAAGAAGCTGCCCATTTTCTCTATCACTATTATGGCCTGCCAGAAAAGCCAGGATTGCCGCTACAAGTTGAGTACACAACTTTCAAGGGACAAACTCACCATTACCTGACAACTGACAAAATCGAAGCGAAATCATTCAAACCATCTGATTTTGCCGCACCAAGCAATTTAACAAAAGTGAAAAACACAGGCGAAGTCATGCTCGATGACGACTCAGCCGACTCTATGAAACTGATGATCATGGATCACTAAGGCATCACAAGATGAAACCTCAGGCCCTCGGCCGAGTAAATCAGCCCTCATGGTGGTATTAATAATAGGTAGGTCGGATTATAGGTAGATTCAGGCAAGTCTAGCTGTTGATCTTATTCAGAGACCTGGGATACATTTTTAGCCCGCTGGGAGTTAGCTCTTGCTGTCGTCGAAACTGAAATGTTTGACCGTGCTCGCCGCACTAATGACTTGCACCGCCGCATCAGCCTATAACTTCAAGGGCTACTATGCGCCAGCAGTGTTGGTTTCGCCCATGCGCGACGACATTCAATACACTCCGGTAGGAATGGGTGTAATCACATCTAAGGCCGGATATAGAGTGCACCCAGTCACTGGCCGTGGCGATTTTCATAGCGGCGTCGATCTTGGCGCTAAATTAAACGACCGTGTTTATTGCCTTTTAGACGGCATTGTTACCAGAGTGGGCTGGCGCGGTAACCTTGGAGTGGCAGTTGAGGTTTATCATCCTTATCCAAACTTGCGCACAATCACTGGCCACTTAAATGCTTATTCGGTTATGCCTGGCATGCGTGTGCAACGGGGCAGAGTGATTGGCTATGCCGGGTCAACCGGGCGCTCTACAGGTGTACACGTGCACTACACGGTTATGAATGAGAGCGGCGAGTATGTCGAGCCCATGCAATTCATTCGTCAGGTGCCGCAATATGTCATGGCTTTACGTACCTTCCAGGGTCAGTTGGCAATGACGCACAACATCAAGAAGATGCCGAAGATTGACACCAAGCTGATTGATTCTGAAAGCGAAGATTTACCACCGAGCAAAGGTGACTGCGGCGAAAAGAAAGGCGAAGAGAAACCTCCCTCCGCCAGTATTGAGCCTTAAATAGATACGTGAGCCTTAAATAGGTACTTGAGCTTTAGATCAATTGATCAAATAGAGATTGCCGTCCTGGCTACCAATGCACACCCCTGACTGCGATACAGATGGGCTGCTGACGATGGCACGTTGGGTTTTGAACTTCCATTTAATTGCACCATTGCGCAAATCAATGGCATAGACATAACCGTCAGTGCTACCGCAGTAGATCATATTGCCAGCAATTGCTGGGGATGACGAAAGCAAGGGATTAGGCGAATTGAGTTGGGTCTTCCACAGAATTCTGCCCGATGCGGCATCGAGACAATACATTTTCAAATCATCGTTGCCAGCAAAGATGCGGCCATTTGCACCGGTGGCAGCAATACTGAAAGAGCCTGGTGCGCCAACTTTCCAGCGAATTCTACCAGTCGATATATCAATGGCGTAGAAAGCATTATCCCAACTACCCAAATAGACAGTATTGTCCAGAATCATGGGCGAAGCCATTAAGCGTCCGCCAGTTTTGACTTGCCATTGCAAGCTGCCATCTTTAGTAGATAGGCAGTAGACGCTGCGATCTTGCGAAGTGACGATGACCGAATTAGGACTGACGCAAGGTGAAGAGGTGATGCGCCCAATGCCGATAGCAGGTTTAGAATCGGTTGGTGCTCCGCCGGTAGACGCAGAAGTGGAAGGACCGGAAAGTACACTGGTTGAAGTCACGGCTGGTGTTACGGCAGAAGCCTTACCAGTGGCACCTTCTGAGCTATCTATGGCTTTTACTTCTGGTTGTACATTTAAAGATGCAGCAGCAGGATATTGCCATTTTACTTTTCCGCTATGAGTATCAATGGCGTAAACAATACCGGCGTGCCCACCAATATAGGCCGTAGACTCGAATACAGCTGGTGAGGATGAAACACGATCACCAGTATCGACTGACCAGATTACCTTTCCGTCCTTAGCATCCAATCCATATATCTTCTTGTCTTCGCAGCCTACAATCAGCATGCCATCGCCCACCGCTGGGGACGATTTAACCTTGTCACCAAGTTTGGAGCGCCAAACCATTCTTCCAGTTTGCTCGTCAATGGCGTAAACATGCCCATCATCAGAGCCCACATATATAACTCCTTTATATATAGCAGGAGATGAATCGATTGGACCTTCAGCCGGAAACGTCCAGCGCACCTTGCCTTGAGCGACAGGCGGCAATTCTACGGCACTGTTTCCGGTATGGCATGGGTTCTGCAAAAACATCTGCCAATGGCCTCGGAACTTGGATACGATAGCCTGGGTGCCCTTTGACTGATCTCCGAGGGACTCAACTTTGCCAGTTAGACCGGTCGGTTTTAAACCAGCCTCTGAATGAGTCACAATGCCCGTTTGCACAAGCGGGGCTTTCGTTTGCGGGGTAGCCGTAGCACTACCAGGAGTGGGGGCAGCCTTAGTTGCAACAGGCTTAGCAGCTGGCTTTGCGGCAGTCTGAGCAATTGAGTAAGGAGCCAACGCAAATGCTATAGATAAGGATAGGGTTAGCGAGAAAGTGGCTTGTCTTGCCGATTTGAGAACAGTTGTCATGATAAACACCAGGGAAGGATTATAGCCAAGAATTCCTGCAGAATTAATTGATCAGTCGTGGTCTTTTACTGAAGCTCTCGCTAGGGCCACTCCGACAGGGTTCCATTATAGTTGCTGGAAAAAATTTCGATCGAATTTTGATCTTTTCAAAATTTCTTTTCTTGTTTTTTTCTGCCGCGGGCAACAGTCGAAAGTTCCAAAACAGCACTACAACCCGGTTCTACGCGATCTCTACAGGCTTAGATCGATCGCTAATTGATCAACACATCAAAGAAAAAATCTAAAACTTTCCAGTCAGAATCGCTTGTAGTATGAGTTACATGGTGTTATCATCCCTGGCTGTGGGTTGGGATAAGTATTTCCAATAAGGAGGAAATCAGAATGAACCGAGCTGAGCTCGTAGAAAATGTGGCCAAAGCTACAGGCCAAGCCAAGTCAGAAGTGACTCGCACATTGTCCGCTTTTATTCACACCGTAACTGGCGCTCTTGCAAAAGGCGACAAAGTCACTCTAGTTGGCTTCGGAACTTTTGAGCGTCGTATGCGCAAAGCCAGAACTGGCCGTAACCCTAGAACACTTGCTCCGTTGAAAATTGCGGCTGCTCGCGTTCCAGCTTTCCGCGCTGGTAAAGAACTCAAGGACATCGTTAATGGTCGCTCTAAGCAACCAACACTAGTTCTTGCTAAGGCCAAACCAGCTGCTAAACCAGCTAAGAAAGCCGCTGCTAAGCCAGCTAAAAAAGCTGCTGCTAAGCCAGTAAAAAAAGCCGTCAAAAAAGGCGCTAAAAAAAGATAGGTTCTAAGTTCGCTTCGGTACTAGTTACCGAGGCGAAACTTTTTTCGAGTCAATCAACGATTCGATAACGATTAGGATGAATTAGGTAAGAATTCTTCAAATCAACCCACTTCTCAGGGAGCGCGAAAGCGCTCCCTGTTTTTATAAGATTGCGCGAAACGCACTTCCAGCTTTACTAAGATGGCTTCGTAGGCGCAGCGCTCCCAATTTCTACAAGACTGCTCTATCGATGCTTGAGGCGATAGACCGAGTTACCTACATAAGTGGCCAGGGCTGTCCAAATCAAGATAAAGGCCAACAGATGAGTGGTCGAAAATGGTTCCTTATACAAAAACACTGCCAGAGCAAATTGCATGGTAGGGGCAATGTACTGAAAGAAACCCAAAGTAGATAGCGGCAGATTACGAGCAGCATGAGCAAACCAGAGTAAAGGAAAGCTCGTGATTGGTCCTGCGCAAACAATCAACAGAGCCAATTGCCAGTCTTGACCAAAGACAAGTTGACCCTGACTGTACTGATAAATCAAATAGCCCACAGCCAGAGGCAACAATAAAATTGATTCCACCGCCAGGCCAACCATAGGCTCAACTGGCGCCTGCTTACGCATCAGCCCGTAGAGCCCAAAAGTCAAAGCCAGGGCAATGGAAAAATAGGGGAAACTATTCAGCCCCACACCATAAATTGAAACCCCAATCGAAGCGAGAAGAAAAGCCAAGACTTGGAGCCGATTCAATCGTTCTTTGAGAATGACCGCACCAAGCACCACATTAACCAGAGGGTTAATGAAATAGCCTAAACTGACCTGTAAAAGCCATTTTTGCTGAACTGCATAAACAAAGAGCAACCAGTTCGAACTAAGAAATAAGGCACTGCCAAACATCCAGGCAATTTTTCGCGGCGATGTCAGTACAGCAATTAGCTCCTGCCGCCGCTCTTTGTTGATAAAGAAAAAGGAAACAGTAAGAAGAGACCAGACAATTCGGTGTGCCACCATTTGAGGTGCTGGCACCGCTCCTACGGCTTTCCAATACAGCGGTACAAATCCCCAGGAGCCATAGGCTAAAACAGCATAGAGCGGCCCCTTAGACGCCTTCAGAGCGCTTTTTTCAGGGGCCACCGTTTCTTCAAAACTATTTTTCAAGTTGTCAGCATACTTAAGTCTTCGGTAATACGAAACGAATATCAAGAGAACGCAGATAAGTATGCAGTCCAGCATCCTGCATTGGAATCAAATGAGCCTTCTTGCCTGACTCATTGTGATGGGCGTGCCAATAGCCCGGTGGTGTGATGAAAGCAGAATATGGCTGCCAATCAACGCGCTTAGGGTCGATTATTTTGCCATCGCTGTCAATTTTACTGCCGACCAAAGAGTAGCATCCTGGCTCGCAATCAAGAATTAGGTCTAACGCTACAGATTGATGGCGATGGGGCAATTGCACTGTTCCTTTTGGCAAAACCCCTAACATCGCCCACAAAGTATGAGTGACCGTAAGAGTTTGATCCATCTCTTTGTTTGCCAAAAGTATGCTCACCCGGCTGCGATTGACCGACTCACCGTCTTGCTCAACACGCGCCAGCTCTTTGAGCGAATCTTCACTCGAATAAAGAGTTGGTT
>CAJXZK010000105.1 GCA_913063055.1 uncultured bacterium | reverse complement strand
GAGCAGAACCTTGATAGCTAGACGAGAAACCACCGCCGCCGCCACCGCCGCCCCCATAACCACCGGCTGGGCTGCGAGTGAAGCCAGAAGATCCACCACGAATACCAGGGAGGTCTAGACTCTCAGGCAGCGGAGCGAAACCTACAGGAGGAATAGGCTCATCACAGACAATCGGGTCAAGGGAGACATCTGAACGGAATGGTTTTGGCGTCGGCCGCCACATGGGCGCCGATTGTTGAGGCATCACTGCCGCTTGGGGCACAACCACCTGGTGCACAGGCTGACCGCCACCGTGTCTTGATTGTTGAGTATCGGTCGAATATTGATTATCGCCAGGTTGCTTCACCCAACGCCCCATGTTTACTGGCGGCAATTGAGCATAAGCAGGCAGACTGTTAGCAATGAAAAGAGCCGCTAAAGAAATAGATAGAGCAACAGGCGCTCTACGAATCTTCTGAACGGCAGCATGCATATGAGAATAGGAAGAATTGGGGTGATTCAATCTTTATCCCTCCAGGGGACAAATGGCTATATAGATTCTTCATGCCCTATTTATCTAGTAAAAGAAACGCCAAAAAACAAAAAATAAGGGCTTGACAACAAGATTCTAAGCGGATTTCGCGCCTTGTTCTCCTTCACATGCGCAAGCGAAACCCCTGAACTACTAATGGGGTGACCAAAACTTAATCCTTTTCAGGCCCCTTGTCAACAGAAAAGTATGATAACACCACCAAGAATGTTAGCCAGGCAACATTTTTTTGGGAATGGGGAGATTCCCATCATTAAATTTGTTAACCGAAAAATACCAGCAACAAAAATCTGGGGGAAACCCAGTACAAAATGCGAGCGTAATTTTGTAAGGCTTATAGAATGGGTATTACCATTTTTAGAGCACTTGGCTGCTGTTAGCATACTAGCCGGTGCAAATGTTCTTCTTACCAGCCTGGGAAGCCATGAAAGACTTCAATAATAAATATCGCCATTGCAAAATAATTTGTCTGGCTCTCTCTCTCAGCCTGGTGAGTGCTACGGCATTTATCAGACCCTGCCCAGCCAAGGCCGCAGCAAGGCGTGGCGGTGGTGTCTACCTCACTACACCCAATCCGACCAATCCACTTGAGCACAACAACCGAGCCGTAGAATTAGGGTCTAAGCAACTCTGGCAACAGGCCCTTGAAGAGCATAAATTGGCCCTTGAAGGGGATCCTGAAAACATTACTTTCAGACGTAATTTATCAGCCGGAGAACTTAGATACGCTGATTCATTACGTGCGGCAAAAAATCTTCCAGCGGCAATTACCCACTACAGAAGGGCACTATTTGCCGATCCTAATAATGCCCCAGCAGATAGCAACCTTGACTATTGCTTGAATGCCCTAGGAAAAAATCCATCAGATCCTTCTTACCGACTGAGTTTAGCCAAAGGTGCAGAAGGCACTCCCGACCACTTTGAAGATGCTGTAGTTGAGTTTCGCAAAGCAGCAAAATTATCCGACACCGGCATAAATCACTTCTATTTAGGTCAGTGCTTGATGCGTGGCGGCAAAGTCGTAGAAGGCTATGACGAAATGATTGTGGCCCTGCGCAAAGACTGGCCCAAAGACAAAGAAAACACCGAAGCTCTCTCTGACTGCCACACGGTGCTTGGTGACACTCTCAAAGATTTTGCTTACAAGGCCAAAGGCTATCAAGACAAATCAGTTTTCACCCGCAGACTCAATAATGCCGCCTCAGAATATAGACGAGCTGTCACTGTTAACCCAAGCAACTCTAATGCCATTCGCGGCCTGCGCGATGTCGGTATCGAAGCAGTTGCGATCAACCCATCATTTAGAAATCAAATGCTCTTGGGGGGCGCCTACCTGCTGCAAGGCGATTTCGACCACGCCAAACTCTGCTATGAAAAAGCCTGGCGAGCAGAGCCAACCAACCCAGATCTAGCTAAAGCCCGCATTGCCTACCACCAGGCCGTGGTAGAAAGTGCCCTGGCCACCCCCATGCGCGTGGCCGAGACAGTGCAGAAAGTCGACGACCTAATCAAGCTCAACCCCAATGACGCTCAGCTTTGGTACATTTTAGCCCGGGGCCGCGACCGTCAGGGTGAGAAAGCTGGCGCTGTTGAAGCGGCTCAGAAAGCCATTGCTCTCAATAAATTCGTCAATCCACTGCTGGTTCCCTTCTATAACAATTTAACCGGGCAAGGTCCTGAAGCAGCAGCTGCTGGCACAAGCGGCACGGCGGCCAGTGCCACAGCCGGAGCCCTCGGCGGCACACCGGGAGGCACCGGGCCAGGTGCAGCCAATGCTGCAGCCAGCAGTGCCAAAGCCAAGCCGACAGTCGATAACACTGCTGCCTATGGCAAGATTGAAAGTCTGATCAAAGAAAATAAGCTTGACGAAGCGATAAAAGAAGCAGACACTCTAGCTGGGGCCAGCCCAAGCGACGGAAAAGTATGGCTCTTAGAAGGCACTGCCCTAGAAAAGCAGGGTAAGCTGGACGACGCGGCCACTTGCTATCGCCAGGCAGCGGGCCTAAAAGAAGCCGGTGCCGCAGACGCCCTGAGGCAAATCAACACTTCTAGGGTACAACCATTATTAAATGACGCTGAAAAGCTCATCATCGAAAAGAACAACGCTGGAGCATTAGCCATCCTCAAAGAGGCAATCATTCTGGCACCAAATCTACCAAGCCTGCATCGCAAAGCAGCCCAAGTGCTTAAAGCTATGTCAGATGAAGGGGAAGCAGCAAAGGAGAACAAAAAAGCAGATGACCTGGAGAAAGCAAAATAACTCTTTCTTCAAAGTAGCTATAGCCAGCGCCTTTTCGCTTGCTCTGCCTTTTTGCGCCGTGTTTTCCCAATTCTCTTTGCCCGCCTCGGCCACCACTTTAGCTGACGCTGACGGACTGCTGCTGCAGAACAAACTAAAGCAAGCTGAAGATGCTTATCGCGAACTCCTTGAAGAAGATCAAACTGGCGATGCCTATGCTGGCCTTGCTGTAGCCCTGGCTAAACAGTCATGGCCAGCCAAATTGCTGGAAGCAGAAAAACTTTTGCGCACAGCTAAAGAAAAGTTTTCCGATAACCCTAATGTCATTGCTGCTGCCGGATACGTCTCTTATGTTCACTCTAAGACAGTGGCCTCCCCAGCTAAGCGCGACCTTTATTTGGAAGCCGCCGAAAAATTGTGCAAAAAAGCTATCAAAGAAAACTCAAATATTGTCATCGCCCAACAGACTTTAGGCATGGTCAAAATTGCCCAAGACGACATGGACGGTGCGGTGGACCCGCTGCGCAAAGCTAATAACTTAGCCGAGAATAGTGTCAATCTCACCTTACTAGCCCAAGTTTTGCTGCATTTAGACCCTCACGATAAAGAAGCAGAAGAGTTCGTCAACAAGGCACTTCAGCTTAAGAGTGACTATGGTCCAGCTCACCTGCAAAAAGCCGTAGTGCTCACTAATCAAGGCAAACACGAAGAAGCCTTCATGGAATTGCACAACATTCCTGATAGCGGACGCAGCTCTGATTGGCATTTAGTCGAAGGCGATATTTATCGCAAACAAGGTGACGGCCCCTCCGCTCTCGCTAGTTGGGCCAAATCAAACTCTTTAGACCCGCGCAACCCTGAGCCCTATAAACGACGCGCTGAGTATTACACCAATCGTGGTGACGGCGAACTGGCGATTTCGGAATACCACAACGCCCTCGATATTTTGCCTAACGATTTTCAAATGCGCAATCAGTTAGCGGAACTGGCCCTGCGCCAAGACAAACTTGAAGTAGCAGAATCTGAATTCAAAACTATTTTGGCCGGCAAACCAGACGACCCCACAGCTATGCTTGGCTTAGCTCGCTGTGGCTTCCGCAAATTCCGCAAAGAAGGCTCTTACCCAGCTGATTTTACTCAGTTGATGGATAAGCTCCAAAACATCGTCACCGAACAATCGGTGCAGGGAGCTGTGATCAAGAACGGCACTCGCGATTTGCAAGAAAAAATTGATTTGTCAGAAGCGGAAAAAGCCCTGACTCAAAACCGCTTTAGAGAAGCTAATTCCAAATTTACAGGCATCATTGAAAAGCATCGCGAAGAGCCATTTGAACTAATAACTCTGGGAGAACAATGCTTCCAAGAAGGCGACTATCGTGCTGCCGAAAAAGCCTTTACTTATGCCAAAGATATGAATGAAGTATCGACCAGGGCTGAGCAAGGCATGAGCCGCATCAATAATCAGCGCAACGAAGCGGCTCGACAAGTCAAACTCGGCGATGCCACCTGGAAAATACCTGAAGTCGCCATTGACCATTACAAGCAGGCTCTATCTGCCGATCCTCAATATTCCAATGCCTACTATGGTCTCTTCAATCTCTTCACTAAGTCTGAAAAGCAAGACCCTGGTCAAGCGATCAACTACGCTCTATGCTTCTTAGAAGCCTCCGAAGATGCCAATCCCTTGCGCAAAGAAGTAGAATCGAACCTGGTAAAACTGAAGAAAAAATCTGGCCCAGTCAAAGGCAAAGAAAATTAAATTCTAGAAGAAGTTGGAGGTCTTATGGCTGTCGGTAAAAGAGATGCAAAAGCTTCAAAAGGACGCATGGGTGGAGGTGCAAAAAAACCTGACCCGAAGAAAGCGGTCTTTGATGCCACACCAGAAGAAGATGGTGCCGATATTTCACACGACGGCAGGTCGGCGGTCAAACCGCACAATATTCGTGAAACCAAAGCTTATTTGAAGGCGCAAACTGGCGCCAAGCGCATGTGGTCTAATTATGTCAGCTTTCTTGGTGACTCATTTCAACAAATGGACAGAGTTGAGCAAATCGCCATCATTCAAAAGTTTTCAATGGCATTTAGCATTGGCATAGCCGTTATAGCAATCAGTTGCTTCTATTCGCTTTTGCCACAGCAACTGCGAGTGCTGGTCGTGCCAATTGGCGTTGGTGGAGCCTGGTGGTTTGGGTCTAAAGTAATTGCACCACAAATTATCAATCGTTTGGATAAATATATTCATCCAGACTAAAAGTAAAATGCAAATCAACAAAGAAAAACTGAAAGTAATTGGGGGCGCGCTAATTGTTTTAGCGGCAATATCAGTGATGTTCAATCAAGTGTTCAGCTTTGCCTTTGGCATTGTGCGCATGGTGAGCATGATTCTCATAGCCCTGACAATTGCCTGGGTTATAACCAATGTAATGGTGCGTTTGCGCGGCAAGAAAAAGCCAAGTAACACGATACAAAGCGCAGCGACATCTCGATCTGGGGAGCTGGCAGCAAAAAAAGCAGAAAGCAGCGACAATGAATCTAACTAGCGAAAAGAAGGACGTGAATAATTTGAACAAGCAGGCGCGGCCAATAATTCTAGCTTCACTTTTTACGATTTTGGGCTCGACCACACTTAGCTTGGCCATCGGATTAACCGGTCCAAAAGCGGCTCTAGCAGCGAAAAAAGAAGAAGTATACGAAGACGCCTACCGCGCCCCTAATAGTTTTCACGGCAAAGCAGTTGTACTTCCTATTGGTACCAGTTTTGAAGGAAGAATTCAAAGCACCATTGGCTCATCGGCATCCAGACCGGGAGAGCGCTTCAGCGTCGAAGTAAGCGCCCCAGTATTAGCCAACGGCACGGAAGTCTTGATACCAAGCGGAACAGAAGTAATTGGCGAAGTTGTGGAAGCAATTTCATCCTCCCATCAACCTCAGCAAAAGGGCTTTCCCCGCCCCTTAGGCAAACTAAGAGTGCAACTGATGAGCATCCGCATGCCTAGCGGAGTCACCTTGCCTCTGGTAGCATCTCTCTGCGGCGAAACTAGTGCCAATCAAAAAGGTGGCGGCAGCGGCCTGACTTCGCGCAAATCAAGTGTCGCCTATGTCGGCTCACAAGCAGGCTTTGATGCTGTCAATCCAGCCATGGGCAACAAACGCGATCCCCGCACAGGCAAAATTGCTGTGATCAAACGAGAAGACATTCTCAAAGATCCAATCTTGGGTGAAGCGGCCAATTCAGGCGGTGGCAATAACAATAGCCTGGTACGTTCTCTCGTTAAGAGAGGAAGAGACCTTTATATTTATAGCGGTTCACCACTAACTGTCAGATTGGATGCTCCTCTAAAAATTTCTTTTGCCGCCTCAAGCGCTCAGTCTTCGATAGACTCGGCCGTACTAGAAGAACCAGCACCAACACGAGGTAAGGCTGGTAAGCGCTTTGCCAAAGAACGACCAGCCCCGGAAGCAGAGGCTCAAGAGAGTTCACAGAATGCACCCGCCACCCCTGGTACCATGCCATCAGGCAATTCTGGCACTAGCTCGCCTGGCCCAGCCAGGCCAAGAGTAACTAGCCCAGGCAGCGACTTCTAGAACGCTCAAACAAACAAATAGCGAGAATATCGAGACTTTATAATGGCTTCTGAAGATGCAAACTCAAACTCACATTTAGATCAATCTGGTCAACTTCCTTTTGTCGTAGCAATTACCGGTGCCAGTGGCGCTATATATGGCATGCGCTTAGTGCAGTTTTTGATGGAAGTTAATCAGCCAGTTGACTTGTTGATGTCGAAGGCGGCCTTGAGAGTTGTTAAAGAAGAACATGACCTGGTCTTTGGCGAAGATTTCAAAGCCGGCTTACTGAAACACCTCGAGCTACCAGATACAGTACCGCTGCGCACCCATAGCCTGACTGATTACGGCGCCTCAGTGGCAAGTGGCTCTTACCGGACACGAGGCATGGCAGTCGTACCTTGCAGCCTTGGCACCCTGGGAGCCATAGCCAGTGGACTTACTGAAAATCTAATTCATAGAGCCGCTGCCGTCACCCTAAAAGAACGAAGAACCTTGCTGATATTAGTGCGTGAAATGCCTTTTGGCCTGATTCAACTGCGCAATATGGTCACCTTGTCCGAGGCAGGGGCAGTTGTTGCATGCGCTTCACCTGGCTTCTACCATCGCCCACAATCGGTCGACGATCAGATAGACTTTGTTGTTGGTCGTGTACTTGATCAATTCGGATTCGACAATAGGCTATTTAAGCGATGGAAAGAAGACAGCCGCCCAATCTACCAGGCATCAAAAAAAAGCTAGACCCGGTCGGTGAGGGCACCTACACTTTTGTAGTCGGACTTGTTACAGGCGTCAAAGGCCTGCGAGGTGATCTCAAGCTTAAACTCAAGGGCAACATCGACTTAATTGACAACATCAAGACTGTACAGATAGCCACTGCGGATGGTGCCAGACAAATTGCCCACGTGCGCAGCTTCAAGGCTGAACAAAAACTTGTTCTGATGTCTCTACAAGAGTTCGAAGATCGCACCGCCAGTGAAGGCATCATTGGCGCCACGTTATTCACAGAACGCTCGCAACTAAACGAGTTAAGCGAGGATGAATGGTGGCTCGACGACTTGATTGGCTTGAAGGCTTTCACCGTTGAAGGAGAAGAACTCGGCAAAGTTTCAGCAGTGTTTGGTGAGACCTCTCAATTGCTCGAAATTACCAACGGTGAGAAATCGCATTTGGTGCCTTTTGTCAAAGCCTTAGTACCAGTAGTCGACATCAAAGCTGGGCGGGTTGAAATCGTCAATTTACCTGGTCTATTTGAGTGATTTTTTTGTTTGCAGCGAAATGACTACTTAAACTCAGACATTAACAATTACTCCTATTAAATCGAACGTGACCGGCTTGATATCTGGTTACATATCTATTACATTACTGTTTATCGTATTAATGATTTTTTTTGGCAGCCCGTGCGTCACAGCCATAATTTTCAAGCAACTTCTTCGCAGTTGCTGTTCTCTGGCACCTAACTTTCTCTTTTAGACTCCCACCCCTCCATAGACTAAGAAAGCCATGAACAGCGCAATTACAACGCCAGTTATTCTCTCGCCAATCACCGACGAAGAAATTGAACGGCTCGACCTATTTTTACCGACCGTCAATGTCATCTCTTATGCTGGCCCCGGCGTTACCGGTGGCGTTCCCGATTCGCTTGAACCAGTAGTAAGAAGGCTAGGAACCAGAGTGAACTGGTTTGCTCTTTCCGAGTTGCCCCAAGCCAACAGCGATTTTGCACCGCCTAGCAAAGATAGCGCTGGCAGTGGCTTCAGCTACTATGCCCCCCTGGCTCCCAAACGCTTGTTTGATGCTCACCAAAAAGTGGTTAATGGCTATCTCTGGGATTTGCTCCATGGCTTTGTCAGTAAAAGTACCTTTGACCCAGAAGCATGGAAATCATTCCGGGCCCTCTGTCAATCAGTGGCCTCTGAATGTATAACCACAGCCTCTGAGAGCTTCCCCACGATCTGCTGGCTGCACGATTATCAACTAGCCCTAGCAGCACCAGTTCTAGCTTCTCAACACGGCATTGTGCTTTCGCAGTTCTGGCACGCCCCCTGGCCCAAGCCCGAAATAATAGCTAGCTCTCCAATCGGCCGCGAGCTAGTGCAGTCAATGTTGCACAACAAACTAATTGGCTTCCATACCGATGAATACGCCGAGAACTTCCTCAAAACAGTGGCGCTCTTATTGGAAGATGCTGTAGTGGATCTCACCAACTACAAAGCCACCTACCAGGGGCGCACAACGTCAGTAGCAGTATTGCCTCTCGGTGTCGACATGCCTTACTGGCAAGAGCTAGCGGCAGCCTCGAAGCCCTACTCAGAAGCCCTTGCTGCGAAGCTGGGCTTAGCCAATCAATTTATTCTTGGTGTGGAACGCCTCGAGTACACCAAAGGAATTTTAGAGAGATTGAATGGTTTAGAGCTAATGCTCAAAACCAACCCCTCTGAACACCGCCGCTTTCACTATGTGCAAATCTCGCAAGAAGCAAAAGTTGACGGCACAGCCCAACTTGAATATGCCCGCCAGGTTGAAGCCAAAATAGCTTCAATCAACAAAGAATACGGCCGAGATGGTTGGCAGCCGATTATTCACCTCAAAGGAAAACTCAACCACCAACAACTGGCCGCCTGGTATCAGGCCGCAACAGCTTTATCTATCAATTCACTGAGCGATGGCATCAATGTCATTGCCAAAGAATTCGTCGCCTGCCGCAACGATCAGCAAGGGGTCTTGATTCTTTCCAAGGCCGCCGGCTGCGCCCGGGAACTAGCCCAGGGAGCCTATCTAGTCGATCCAAAATCTCCAGCTGAACTCAGCCAGGCATTAAAACTGGCGCTATCTATAGACATAGAAGAGAAGCGCAGACGAATGAACTCCATGCGCGATGTGCTGACATGGAATCAGCTGCATAACTGGGCCTTGAGCTTCTTACGCTTGGCCATGGCTAAGTAAATGCGGCAGCGTCAATTTTCAGTAATTAGAATTGAGAATATTAGTTACTCAATTCTGTTTTCTGAAGCGGCTGCATAGTTCCAAAGTAAGCAGCATCAACCTCTGGCGACAAGACTATCGAAATTAGACCACGAAACTGGCGCAGGGTCGGGACACTCTTGGGTGTTATATTTGTGCTGAACAGATTGAGATATGTGATTTTCTTCAATTTTGTTAGTTGCTTCAGATCGTCATCATCCAATTTCGTCCCACTGAGATCAAGAGACTGTATTCTGCTCATGTTGGCAATTACAGCAAAGTCACTCTTGGTCAACTTGGCACTAGTCAGCGTCAGCGATTTCAATTCCTGAGAGGATACGAGCGCCCTCAATACTGGTGTGCAATTATCCAGACCGATTAAACCGACTCCTTCTAATCGGCTCAAAAGCTTGCTGTCGAATAAAGCCCTCTGGCTGATGTTAGAGCTACTAATATTGAGACTTTTTAGCTTCTTTAGACCAGTAATGACCTTGAAATCGCTATCACTTAAAGGGATGCCAGACAGGTCTAGACTATAAAGATTTGGCTGTCGCAGTATGCAATCAATCGGGGCAGTCAAGCCAGGCTCTCCACCCACAAATTTCAGAGCGTGCAAACTACCGTATGAAAAGAATCGCAGCAACTCCGGATGAGCTCGAGTTACTTCATTGGCCGAAAACGAAATTCCGCGACCGGTGCGCCACTGAAACTCACCTTTGGCTTCATGCTGGGGCTGCAGCCCAGGTCCGATGGTTTCTATGGTGCCGATGCTAATCTGAGTAGGAAAGCTGAACCTAACTATGCCATTCTTTCCGACTTGGAAATACGGCTCCTTTCTTTCTTTCATGAACAGCGCAATGGCCTTGTCAGTCTCGGGGCTAGAGGTGACCTCAACGGCATCTAGCTCAGCGGCCAGTTGTTTTTTGCTTGGTTCCATACTGGGATTAAGACCGACATATGTGGCAGAAGAGACTGCTACTTTGGGCTTAGCCGGGCTAGCCCAGAGTCTTGAGCAGAGAAAAATTATTGCTACTATCGCCACGACACTAAAGAGAGCCGCTATAGCAAGCACCGACTTGGAGTTGCGGTTTTCAAATGAATTAGATTCACCAGTCTCACTATTTTCAGAAGCAATGAAATCAGTGTCAAACAATGCTTCATTGCTCCGAAGCGGCTCAACCGAACCTAGAGGTAGAGGCGCTCCTGAGTACTTTCTTTCAATTGTAAGCAAAACACTTGCCACTTCCGCTAGTGAGCGATAACGATCATCAGGTGCCTTAGCCAACATCTTAGCGACAACAGCTTCTAATTCCGGGGGGAAGTCTACTCCCGCAACTTCAGCCAGGGATGGCGGCATGACTGTGTGATGCATGATCGTTGTTTCTGCAGCGGTGCGCCCCAACAAAGGTGGTTTGCCCGCAAGGGCTTGAAACAAAGTGACGGCGACTGAGTACATATCAGCCCGGGCATCCAGTTTACTGCCAGCACACTGCTCAGGGCTCATGTACAAGGGGCTGCCAAAGACTTCGCCCTGCATGGTCAAGCCTTGACCAATCTGCTCTCCGCTATCCAAGACCTTAACGATGCCAAAATCGACGATCTTGACTCGATAACCAAGACCGGAGCCAGTCGGCTCAAGTAGCATGATGTTGCCTGGCTTAATATCGCGGTGAATGATGCCGCGTTCGTGAGCATAGGCAAGCGCAGAGCATACTTGCCGAAATAGTGGCAGAGCCAGATCTATCGATAGCCGCTGATGCTCTTGCAGGTAGTCAGCCAGGGATTCTCCAGAAAGCAGCTCCATAGTATAGAACGGCCGCCCATCTGGGGTTTGATTCATATCGTAGATCTTGATTATGTTGGCATGATCAAGTCTTGAGATAGCTTGAGCCTCAAGACGAAAGCGTTTCCAGACATTCTCGGAAAGGTGTTCAGTCTTCAACACTTTCAGAGCCAGAATCTTATTCATGTGAATGTGTTCGACTTTATAGACCAGGCCCATGCCGCCTTCGCCAATAAATTCGAGCACTCTATAGCTGCCGCCGATCAATTCGTTTAAAGCAAAGCCGCTCGTGGCCTCGTAAGGTTTGCTCGAGATCTCACCAGTATGCTGCGTCTTCTCGTGAAAATCGAAGCCAAATCGGTCTTCGCCACTGGGATCTTGGGGCATCAACCGCTCCAGAACAAATCAAATTGCCACTATCTATCCCCTAATCTACCCAAATCTACAGCCCATCAACTGCCATCCATACTTCCGTAACGCTATGACTACATTGCTACAATTAAAGCAAGGAAACAATGCTATCTATGAACGAAGAAAATCAAACAAACGAAAAGGTCCCGCCCACAGCTGAGCAAACAGCTGGCTGGTGGAGTTGGGGGCACAGCGATTCAGTAGGCTGGTGGAAAACCGCACCTAGTGAATTTTCAGGTAAAGAAGACACCACAGCAACAAATTTTTTCAACAACCCTCCTGTTCTTTTTCAGTTTCTGATCTGGGCCTTTCCCTACACTTATTTGTACACCTCTTTTTTTCACTCTGGAGCCTGGCAAGCCTGTTTAAAGCCTGCGGGGCGAGAATCTCAGACAACATACAACTAAACTCATTAGCTGTTTTTTCCTGGGTAGCTCCCCTGCTATTTTTCATCCTGCTTTCAATAAAAGGTCGTTGGTTCCGCAACAACTTACCTGCGCTTCTCTTGGTATGGTTCGTTCTTCTCTTAACTTCTGGCCTAACCCAAGGTGCAATAACATCGGGGCTGAGCAAGGCCTATAACACAGGCAACTAGATAGTTTCACAGCAAGCACAATTGCTACTAATGGGTGGTCTTAATCACTTCGCGAAGTGGCTTGTAAACCATAGTGGAGTTACCATTAGAATTGCGCTCAACGTAAATTGGCTCAGGCACTGCATAAGGTTTAAATTCTTGCCTGGTAAGCGAAAGCTGCGAAGCAGGCCGCATCCAGTTGCCGACAGTTTCAACTTCAAGGCTAAGTACTGGCAAGTGTTTATCTGGTTGATCGAGGCGATGAGTAGCGTTGATACCTTGTACAACTTTCAACATATCGCGGCGTTCACTTTGCCCTTGAGCCTTTCCCAAAGCCACTTCTAGCATGGCAGTGTGACCACTTTCTAACTGTTTGGTTACAGCATCAGCATCGAATTTCTCAACTAGTGGTTGGGGCTTAGCGCAATCAGTTGCCTTGATATCAGCCATGGGTGCACCTCGTAGTAATTTGCTTGACTGCACTCTAAGCCTGCAATCTGTTATTTTCTGGACATTTTTTTGGCAAAACTTTGGCTAGTCTCTTTCATAATAAATTGAACTAAAAATCTTTTTTCAAAATAACAAAAGCATTCAATGATCACATCAAATCCACGGGCTAAGCTATTTTGATACATTTAGTCAGGATGGCCAAGATAGCGATTCTTGACAGTTCGCCAGTTCCATTTGACCAAGCCAGCCATCTAAGATGAATAATACCTATATCGGTGAATCAGTTGGCCTCCAAAGTATTAATAGCGGTCGACAATCAAGAGTGCACGGATGCTGCCATACAGTCTGCCCTAGCGCGGCAATGGGAGCCTGATACGACCTTTCTTTTGTGCAAGGTGGTAGAAGACTTCGGCTCGCTCGTGAGCATCTACGAGAACGAACACAGTGAAGTACTAAGGGCCGAGCAAGAAGCCTATACCTATGAGATGAGACTGTGGCTCAGCCAAATGACTGCAGATTTCGCCAAAGTTCAACCTCAGGTTGAATCTTGTCTAGAATTCGGCCGAGCCGCTGAGAAACTCTGCGAAGTTGCTTACTCGTGGGGAGCTGACTACATGATTATCGGTTCTCACGACTTAGAGCTAGCCAGTCGCTGCTCTCTGGGCAGCATTGCCTCAGCGGTATTGCGGAATGCACCGTGTTCAGTAGAATCGGTGCGCAGTAGAGAACTGCGAAATTTATTTAGAGAGAAAGGCGCAGCCTCAGTTCAAGAAATTGCCCACATTGCCACACCGCCTCCCAAAACTATCATTGTCGCAACAGATCTCTCACCGGCAGCCGAATTTGCCCTGAACTGGGTGGTGGGAATGAATTGGCATCCAGCCACAATCTTTCGCATAGTTACAGTGATGCTGCCTAATCACAAAGACATTAGAACGCACTGGTTCGGCGGTGGCAGTGTCTATATCAAAGAGAAGTTACACCTCAATCAAATTGAAGCACAACTGAAAAAACAAGCGAAGCAATTGGCTGAAAAACACGGCTATGACAAAGTTGAAGCTGACCTGGTCATGGCAGATTCAGCAGCAGAAGCGATATTCGAACTGGCTAACGATTGCCAAGCTCAACTGGTTGTAACCGGCGCACAGGGCGCCAACCGCAGCCCTGAAGCTAGAGCTGGCAGCACGGCAATTAGCATACTAGAGCGCTTGCATTGCTCTATGATCGCGGTGCAGAGTGATTCTCCAAAGCAAGTGAGCTTTACCTGGCGCTAACATCTTGCAGATGAAGAAGCAGTTACATTTGGGCTTCATCAAAGTTCTGTGAAGTTACGTTTTTATGCATCGCTGTTTTACAGCCTGCAATCAGGCTTTTGAGCAGTCATGAAAAAATCAACAGCAAACTGCGCTGACAGCATTTCTATACTGATTTAGCGAGCAGTCGCATGGACAATAACTCTTGTTTATATTCAGGAAACAAAGATGACGGAACTAACGACCATTGTTGACTTAAGTACAGCCCTCGAAGGCACCGGTATATCCAAAGGCTTACTAGCAGATCGCTTTAACATCACGGTCAGTGAAGAAACCATCGACCCAGTAGACTTTCGCGATAGCCGAACAATTGACTTTGCTGAACTCGAAAGTGGCACCATTTTGAAGACAATTAAAGTACCGACGAAAAGTCTTCCAGATGCCACCAGAACATTTCGTGAAGCGATTGCCGAAGGCCTTATTGAAGGTGGCTGGCTGGCCGTAGAAGCATAAAAGAGCGGCTTCTACTTACTAGGAACTATGCGCGAGAGAACGAGTGCCAAGCGACGTGCTCAAGCGGCAGAATAATATCACCCAGATGCTTGATGCTTGTGCTAATCAACAAAAAAAGGCTACTCGAAAGAGTAGCCTTTTAAATTATCCAATAAGCGCAATTTGGTTCGAACTAACTACCACTTCAGTAGTGTGAATTTATCCATATCAACTGTCTGACGGCTGCGGTAGATAGCCAAGACAACTGCTAGGCCAACAGCGGCTTCAGCAGCAGCGACAGTGAGCACAAAGATTACAAAGAGCTGACCTTTCAGAGCTACTGGATCAACGTAGCGGGAGAAAGCAATCAAATTGATATTGACAGCATTCAGCATCAATTCAATTGAAAGCAGCACTCGCACAGCATTTCGCGACTGCACCATGCCATACAAGCCCATTGAGAAGAGCAGTGCAGCAAAGGTTAGATAGCGCAGCAACATTGGTTGATGCAGAGTCAAAATAATGAATGATGCCAGCACAGTCATGGTGACGATTACGCCCTTGTGACCGCCAACACTACGAACGATCCAACCAGCAAGAGCAAGGCCGAGACAGGCCCAGAAGTCATAGTGATTGGTGAATATGCGCTCTATTCCTGTCGGTGTGAACAACACCCCGGCATAACTGCCAACCACAGCCGCTGCGAAAAGCGCATAGCCCAGAGCCAGATTTACTGAAGATTGCGGTTCTTTGACCGTAACTACGTTTTGCACTTTGATCTCCTACCTCTGCAGCGCCAGATTATTTTCTTGCTTCTTAGCTTCATCGACAATGGCTACATTGTCGTCATCTCTATTCTTCGATTCGCCTTTAGCTAGCATGACGGCTCCCATCAAAGCAGCTAGAAGCAGAACGGATGAGAATTCAAACGGAATGGAATAGTTTGTCACTAGAGCCTCGCCCAATACTTTCACAGCATCTGGGCTGACAGCTTGATCGCTTAGTGGCCAGTGGTTCTCGCCAATCAGCGCTGAATAAAGAGTGACAAAGCTCAATACGGATACCCACAAGCTCAAATTGCGCTTACAGGAAGCAAAAATCTTAGCTAATGGTGGCAAACTTTCATCGTAATAAACAACGGCTTGTTCGCGCTCTAGACGCGGGTTAGTTAACATCAAGGCAATCACTACCATGAGAGTAATACCAACCGCATAAATCATGATCTGGGCTAGAGCAAGAAACTGAGCGGAGAGCAATAGGAAGATTCCAGAAATCGTTCCGAATACTCCAATCAAAATGAAACCGCTGCGGATAACCACTCTATCGGCCAATACTGCGATGGCCAGACAAATTGACAGAGTCGTCAGTATATAAAAGGCCCAGGTCTCGACGCCTGGTGCACTTAATAGAGGTGGGAGTAGATCTTGGCCCATTTTCTTGACTTCCTATTACGCTTACAACGTTTACGACTTACTCTTCACTAGATTTGGAATCAGCAGGCTTATCTTCGGCCTTAGCTTCAGCTGGTTTATCTTCGGCTTTAGCTTCAGCTGGCTTAGCCTCGGCTTTAGCTTCAGCTGGTTTAGCCTCGGCTTTAGCTTCAGCTGGTTTAGCTTCGGCTTTAGCTTCCGCAGCTGGTGCTGCGGGCTTAGCAGCCGCGGCAGCTGGAGCTGGCTTGGCTGGCTTTGGCTTAGGCAATGGCATTTCTTTGCGCTCAAAGTAGAACGCTGATTCTTCTTGACTCAAGGTCAATTTTTTCAAATCGTATATAAGTGATTGGCGACTGTAGTCTGCCATCTCAAAATCATTTGTATTAATGATGCAGAGGGTAGGGCAAACTTCAGTACAAAGACCGCAGAACATACAAAGACCATGGTCGATTTTGAAATCGATCAGCTCTAGCTTGTTAGTCTCAGGGCTCTTGTGCGAAGTAATTTCAATACACTTATCAGGACAAACCCGTTCACACTGACGGCATGAAATACAGAGGTGGTCTCCTGTTTCAGGGTTGACAGTCAGCGCCAAACGGCCTCTGAAGTGTGGTGCCAGATTAGGCATTTCGTCAGGGTAGTTTTTAGTGATTGGCTCACGCCAGGTGTGTTTGAACACCGTAGCAAGACCACGCCTCACTTCGTTCAGTCCACCAAACGCTCTAGAGATGAGGTTAGCCATGAATGTTTACGAACTCCCGTGCAAATACAACGATGATGAATACGATCAGAGAAAGTGGAATCAAGCGCTTCCAGCCAAAAGCCATAAGCTGGTCAATTCTGAAGCGCGGCAGGGTGGCGCGAATGAGAATTGCGAAAATAACCAGACCATAAACTTTGGCAATTACCCAAAGGGTAGCGAACAATGTTTCTGGATTGATTATGTGCAGTGTCTGACAGAAGAATGAGTCTCTAATGGCAGCAACCATTTGGGGGATGCCAGGGATTTTATCGAGGATATATGGAGGGATTGGATTGTCTCCACCACCCAAGAACATCACGGTAGTGACGCTAGCCACCACGAACAAGTTGGTGAATTCTGCTAAGAAGAAAATAGCGAACTTCATGCCACTGTATTCAGTGTTGTAGCCGCTCACCAACTCTGATTCAGCTTCTGGCAAGTCGAAAGGAATACGGTTGATTTCAGCGCAGGCTCCAGTTAGATAGAGCCAGAAGGAAATAATCAAAGAGCAGACCAAAAGACCAGCGCAAATATAAGAAACTGGTCCCATCGGATAAGCAGCTTCAAGTGCCTTAGCACCACCACCACCAAGGGCTTGATTGAGACCGACTAAAGCACCACCACCGAGCAGATTCCAATTAAGAATACCGCCAGCCTGTTGCTGAGCAATCTTTACCAGATCAAGGGTGCCGGCCATTAAGCAGACGGTGACCAGTGACAAAACCAGAGGAATTTCATAGCTGATGGCCTGAGCAGCACTACGCAAGCCGCCTACTAACGAATACTTGTTATTAGAAGCCCAACCAGCCATAACTAAAGCAACCACTGGCAGTGCGCCAGCGGCTAAGACGTAAAAGATACCGGTGGGTAAGTTCAATATATGGAAGAGCGGGTGGTCATTTGTCACTGCAGCAAGAAGGGGCACAGCGCCAATGATTGAGGGAGCGAAGAACAAAATCGGAGCGAAGGTATGCATAGCAGCATCGGCACCGGTCGGAGTAATGTCTTCTTTCAAAAGCAATTTAACGGCATCGGCAGCAGTTTGCAGGTTGCCATCGGGACCAACTCTGTTTGGACCTTTTCTTACAGTCCACAGTGCCAGTGCACGGCGCTCGATCAGAACCATAAACATGGCGTTAATCGGAATGAATACCAGAATGGCAATCACCGGTGTCACAGCCCTCAAAATCTCATTGGCGAGATTGGCCTGATCTCCTAATTGCTGGCTCAACAACATGGGCAATCCGATGCCTACTCCCCAACAAACCATCCACACTATGGTGAAAATGATTGTTAGCCAGGCTAAGGTGAGCCTTGAGATTTTGAATATTTCGTCGCCGTTTGCAAACATGAGTTCCAGTTTTACCTTGTTGAAGAAAGACAGAAAGTTCGAAATTCGAGGGAATTTAGCGGTCTACATCAGGAAGGATTATGTCGATCGAGCCAAAGATGGCCATAATGTCTGAGAGCGGGCAGCCCTTCAAAAGCTCTGGCAAAATTGTCAGATTGCAGAAGGAAGGATTGCGCCAGCGGAAGCGAACAGCTTTTTCGCCACCACTAGAAGTCACGTAGCAACCGAGCACACCGCGTGGTGACTCAACGGCAGCGAAACCTTCACCGGCTTTAATACGCATACCGGCCATTTGTTTTTTGCCCATGATGTCGCCAGTAGGAATTTTCTCAACGCATTGACGGATGATGTCAACGCACTGACGCATTTCCAAAATTCTGGCCATGTAGCGGTCCCAAGTGTCGCCTTCTTTATCAAAGGTGATTACATCAAACTTGAGATCAGGGTAGACCGAGTATGGTCTAGTGCGGCGCAAATCCATGGCAATGCCTGAAGAACGCAAGCAAGGCCCAGTGACACCATAATCAGTTGCCACTGATTGCTTGAGTATGCCCACACCTTTAGTACGCTTCAAGAAAATTGGGTTCTGGGTGACGATGGTTTCGTATTCGTCAATGCGATCCGGAAACTCATCAAGGAAAACCTTCAGTTTGTCGAACCAGGCTGGCTTGGGATCGCGCAGTACACCACCAATGCGGATGTAGTTAAACATCATGCGCTGGCCAGCGATTTCTTCTAATAGATCAAAGAGCTTTTCTCTTTCGCGGAAAGGATAGAAGGGGAAACCAAACATGGCGCCCAAGTCAATTAGATAGGTGCCAAGCCAGAGCAAGTGAGAGGTAATGCGGTTC
>CAJXZK010000104.1 GCA_913063055.1 uncultured bacterium | reverse complement strand
TTATATTGCGCCCGGGCACCGCGATTTTTATACTCGCAGCTGTCTTTACACAAACGACATGCTCTCAGCTCGGGGCTACCGCCATTGGCCAGCCAATGTACACATTTTCACCTCTGAACACTTTGCCGCCGTGGCCCACCCCAGTCGCAGCGATGTGGCCTTCATTGGCCGGGCGTTTTCTAAAGCTTCCCGGCGCACCGAGCGCATTTTATCTGGCAAGTTACCCAAATTGCCCACAGCTAAATTCAATATCGGCGTGTTCGCAGGCACTCTCGAAAGCCATCCATCAGTAATTGCTGATGCCAGCAGACAACAAGTACAGAAGCCTCTGGTCTATCCTTTTTCGGAAGACGAATTAGCCAATCAAGACTTGACCTATGCCGCCGTTGGCAATATCAAAGAAGCCTATCAAATCACCACAAACGATGAAAAGTTACTTGGTGCCTACGCTGGCTGTCTTGCCGGTGGAACATTTGACGAGCTAGGACCGCGCTATGCCATTCTTGGAGAAATTGAGATTGATAGTAACGGCCAAAGCGTCGTTAATTTGGTACCGCAAGAACTAGATGTGCGGCGCATGATGCTCGTTACAGTAGATGTGTCTGGCCTCGGAGATGAAGATATTAGAGACGAGATTCTAGTCAATCTAGAAGAAAGCGGAGTCAGAGCAGACTGCGATATCATCGCCATCAATTTAGAAGGTCGCCACAAGCCAGGAGCCAACCCTAAAGAAATTGCAGACCAAATGGCTGGCGATTTCTATCACCTCCTGGTAGTCGACAATACTCGAGCCGACTACTTGGCCGAGCGCTTTGACCAGCGCACCACTGAATGGAAATACATTGAAGCAATGCTGGAAATGAAAACAAGAGCAGAAAAGGCAAAAAACCAAGAATTAGGTGGTGATAGCCTGACGGGAATTCCTGGAGCTGACGTTTCCGGCAAAACTGTAGAAGATGCCCTGTATTACGGCCTCGATGCTTTGCGAACAAAAAAGGTAGTAGTAAAAAATGTGGGTTGAGCGCGTTGAATTAACAGGCTACGGTGCCATACAGGGCGAGAGCGTACTCTTTGCTCAAGAGAAACTCAACCTCATGGTTGAGCCAAACGAGTACGGGAAGAGCACCATGGCGACTGCCATCTGGTCAATTCTTTTCGACTTCAATGATGAGAAACAAGCTGTCGGCCAAGAAACTGCTGATCATCTATCGCAAAGAGAGGCCCGCAGACCAAAATCTGGCGGCATATATTCCGCGCGCATGGACGTTAGCGCCCTAGATAGAAGACTGACTATTGTTCGTGATTTCCAATCAAAAACATTCCAGGTATTTGATCGTGATCGCAATAATATCGAAGTCACCCATCAGTTTAAGAGTGAAAGCGGCGCAGACGAAATTGGCCTTAAGCTTACCGGCATGTCCCGTGAACTCTTCCTTAGTACTTGTTTTGTTGGTCAAAGAGAACTAGACGAACACGCTTTTGGTGGGGCCCAAGACCTAGCCACATTGGTTCAAGGTATTGCCGATTCCGCCAGCCCTTCCGGCACCTCAGCGCAAGCTGTGCGAGTGCTTGGCGATACCCTCAATCAACTGGCAGTTGGCGGTCGCAAAGTCAAAGCAGATAATCTAATTCGCGACCTGGAACTGGTGAGGCAAGACCTTCTCAATAAAATTCGTGCCTTTGAAAGAGACCGTCAAGACGTGGCTGCCTCCTTTGACCGTCTAATGATTATCAATCGAGTGCTGTCGGGCGACAGTAGCCGCTTCAAAGCCACCGAATATCAAAATCTCAAGTTTCAATTGAACGATGCTCAAGGTCGCCTCAATAAACTGCGCGAAATTCTTAGTCGACACAAAGAAGTGAGCACTAGACTTTCTCAGCTTTCAACAGTCGAGCCTTTTCCTTCTGAATTGAAGCGACCAATAGAAGATCTAGTGGAGCGTCGCCTGCACAAAGCCGAAGAAATAGAGCGCATCACCCGTGAGCTCTCGCCTCAGCAAGCAATGTACGAAGAAAAGAAAGCGAGCCTTGTTTCGCGTTCTAAGGGTCTCGATACTTTCAGCCTGGATGAAATTCAACAAGTAGCTTCAATTGCCGGCACCATGAGCGTAATTGAAGAAGAAATAAACGATTTAAAAGCAAGAAGAAAAAGCGAAAGAGAAAAGCTTGCCGGCGCCGATGCCAGTGAAGCTGAGATAGATGAAATAAGACAATCAATGCAATCGTTAGAAGCGGAAGGTATTGAAAATGCACGCTCTTACAATTCACTGATTTTAGCCTTCCAAGATCAAATAACCAACGGCGAAAGAGCCCTTCATCAGTCGAGGGCTAAGCACAAAGAATTTGAAATTAAACGCAAACAAGAAGGCGACAAGAAACGCAATCTAGCCATTGTCCTCGGCCTGACATCGATAATCATGGCAGTGCTGGCCATTGTTCTCATGATTACAGTCAAAGCTGCGGCCTTTATCGCTCCGGTTCTTCTAGTGCTGGGAATTCTCGGTATGGCCGGAACAGGCTTTGTGGCAGTACCAGTATTTAAACCAGAAGTGCTTTATGCCAGCGATTTTCAGTCGATAGAAGCAGACAAGTTACGCATCATCAACGACCTGGAAGAGAAGCATAATACTGTCGGTGCTCTTGAGCTAAAACTAGACACCCTGGCCCGCAAAGTTGGATTAGCTGCTAGAGCCGATCTATTAACCAGACTTGATCAATATGCGGTGCAAGCGAGCAAGCTAAAAGAACTAGAACTAATAGAACAATTGCTAGATCAAAAGCAAGCAACTTTAACCAAGTTCAAAGCTGACCTGACTGTCTTTGTCACAAAGGTGGGCAAACCTAACGCTCAACTGACAGCCAATACCGCTAAGCAACTCAGTCAAGGTCTTTCAGCCTACACCGAAGAGGCCAAGAACTTAGAACAGACATTCCAAGACGCTAGTAGTTCTGCTAGAAAACTAAGCCAACTCAAAGACGAACTGGACGACACAGACCAAGCCCTGGGCAACATTCTGAACAAAGTAGGCATGGAACTAGATCTTAGTTCTGCAGACGCCATAGCTCGGGGCCTTGAAAATATCAGTGAGCGCATCAATTCTCACTCGGCCTACACTAAACTGACCGACGAATTGAGCAGTCTTGAGCAGGAAAGTGGCACACCAATAGCTGAACTGCCTACGGTAGTGAAGGGTTTGGAAGACTACCAGACAAGAGTAATTCAGCAGCTCGATGCTCTTCGCAGTCAGTTTCCCGGCATTGAATCAATGCCCCCGGTTAGCGAGGAAGAAGCAGAAGGAGAGGAAGCTCCTCAAGATCTGGCTAAAGTAGAAGGCTTGAAGGAAGAAAGAGAAGAGCTACTGCTGCGAGTAAGAACACTTTCGGGCAATTGCGACGAGCAGTATCTCACTTGCCTGGAAGAACTTGATCTCACCGAATTCAAGCTTCATAGTGCCAAGCGCGCCAAAGTTGCCCTAGAAATTGCTCGCGACACCCTTAAGCGCTTAAGCGGCGAAAATTATATTGACTGGGCCACCAACCTCAATAACATTGGCAAAGAGATGCTAGGCAAGCTCGGCCTCGACTATGAAGAAGTACGCTTCGACCATGAGCTAAGACTGGTGGCTCGGCGCAAGAACCAAGCAGAAGACATTTCTTCTGCCGAGATCATGAATCAACTTTCTATCGGCACAAAAGAGCAGTTGCACTGGCTGGCCCGCATGATCGTTGCTCGCTTTCTCTCCAAACAGAACTCTCTGCCGATCATTATGGATGAGCCGTTTTCAGAAGCAGATGACGACCGCTTCTTGAAGATGATGCGCTTCTTGATCAATGTCATCGCTCGCGAGCACCAAATTATTCTCTTTAGCTGTCACCAACAAAGACACAGCTGGCTGCGCAGCCAACTGGATGACCCGGAAAAAGGACGCTTGCTCTTCTGTCGCCGCTCTAAGTCTTAGAATATCGATAGGCTGGTTTTTTCCACGACAGGTCTTTCCCACAGCGGCTCTTCCCCCAAGCCTAATTCTAAGAAGGTCTGGCTTTAAGAAGTTCTTTTCTTGTCTCAATTTCACTTAAAAAATGAGACAAATTCTGGAATCGCGAGATACTATTCCAGGCACTTTTGTCTAAAAATACGTTTTCCAAGAGTGTCATTTTTTTTGCAAAATTTATGACACTTTTGGCAACGACCTGAAGAGTCTACAGGTGCAAAATCTCTTGCTATAAATTCTTGTTATAGACTCTTGTGCGCCTTTATCTCTTACCGGGCCGGGCCAAAACTCTTGATGCCATGGCGGTTGAGATAGCTCGATACCGATTTGATACGGCCGTCGGCACTATAGGCACTCTTCCTTGTATCTTCCTTGGTGCCCAGTTCTGGCGCGAAGCGGGCACTAGAATCAACTTGGCCGCGAGAATTACGATAATCTTCGTGTTTATCATATTTTTTCTTGCCATAGTCAGAATAAGCCGTCACATCAAACTGCGAATAAGGCAGAAAAGGTCGCTGTGACATGCGTTCGTGCATAATTACATCGGTAGTTTTGAAGGCACCAGGGGGAGCCTTGCCTCCCATTTGCAAAGTTTGAGCCGCTAAAGCGGTATTTAATATGGTGTCAGAGGTATTGAGGCGAGTGCGCGCTTCATACTGCTGATCAAAGCCTTGCATCTGACTTCTGGCAACCATAGCCGGCGAATGTTTAGCTATATGAGCCAACTGCATACGAGAAAATGTCTGGCGTTTCTGTTCAAGGGAGCCTGACGATAACCAGACTTGATTGAGTTGTTGAGCGAAACTAAGCTCTTCAATCAAATCTTGCGAATCCCAATAACCTGGCAAGCAATGCAAAACCGTACCGTCGGCTGCTAAGACAAACATCTGAATATTATGAGGCCCAGCCCCGTTGCTAGTGCGCACGGCATTACCATTGATTTCGTGGCGGCCCGACATACCAGCATAAGGCTGACCAGTAATATCGTAAGTGCCACAGACATAATTGTTTTTGAGATAAGAGAGAACTGATTCATTAGAGAGCGACACGGCCCTCAGGCTATTGCCGGCACTTCACGTGGCCCCGTCGATTTTGCCGAGGATATGCATCCAGAGCAATGGCTTGCCTTTTTGCCTGGCCGAATCTTCAGCATCGCGCAGATTACTAAACCAATAGACTTGCTTCGTAAGGTTGTCGACATTGGTTCTAGCTTCGCGGCCATCGATCACACCAGGTGCAGCATTGGCCATACCAGAAAAGCCAGCGCTGAGGGCTAAGGCCACGGCACAAAAGAGCTTTAGATTGAAAGGTCGCATAAGCATTTACCTGGAAGCTAGAGAAGACAGATAACAAAAGACAGATAACCTACGTCCATCATCTACCTACTGGTGCAATTTGTACAACTACCAGAGATTAATTTCCAAATCCAAGGCAGTACTGAAGCCCAAGCAATATGAGAGCATAAAAGCCGTTTTGAACCGTCACTAAGGGCCAATTTAGCAGCTCCACTTGTTATGATTGTGGCCAATAGTTTGAAAAGCGGAGAAAAGTCGGTGGATAAGCGCCCTCTCACAGAATTAATTAGCAACGACCCAGCCTGGCCCATGGTCAAAGGATGGCTGAGCGAAGCGAAAAATCTGGTAGAAGTTTTACCGGCTACGGCACCACAGAACGCTGAAGCTTTAGTGGCCACCCAAGTAACGACTAGGTCTTCTATGGGTTCCATTATTTACGAGACCGGCGGCATTTTGGTTGACCACGGCTGGATACGCATCCTCGGGTCAGGCAGCAGCAAGCTTCCTCGCACCCTTCCAGGCTGGAACATCACAGCCACTGGCAGCGGCCCGGGCGAAAATGACTTCCTCTTAATTGCCGATGATGTTATTGGCGGCTTTTTTGCTCTCAATGGCGGCGGCCTGCCAGGACAAACTGGCAATGTCTGCTACTTTGCCCCAGATACTTTAGAGTGGGAAGACCTCGACATTCCTTACAGCGGTTTCTTAGAGTTCTGCTTGCACGGCGACCTTGAAACTTATTACAAAGCCTTCCGCTGGACAGGCTGGCAGACCGATGTTGCCGCCCTAAACGGCGACAAGGCTTATTCTGCCTTCCCCTTCTACTTTACCGAAACAGCCGACACCAAGCGCGATCGCAAACCGGTCACCGTTGCTGAACTCTATGAGTTGTTAGTGATTTACTGGCCCAATCAAATTGAAAAACAGCGCCTCAAGCCCGGTCAGCAAATCAAAATTCAAATCAGTGAGTAGCTAATTAGCATGAGCAGCTCCGGCCAAATAACAATTGAAGACTATCGTCCTGAACATTTTCAGGCAATTCAAGGCTTTGTCGAAATTATTCAAGATACAGAGAGCGGCCTTGTGCCCGGTCTTAAAAGTGGTGCTGAAATCAAAGAATGGTATGCTCAATCTTTAGTAGATTCTATAAAGTCGAAGCAGGGTGTCATTCTCGTTGCCCTAGCTGAAGCTGAAGCCATTGGCTTTGTTTGCGCCTGGATAGAAAACGATGACAAGCTGGTATTAGATTCGGTGCGCAAGTGTGCTTACATATCTGATGTTTGCGTCAGCTCCAGTTGGCGCGGACACGGCGTAGCAAGGCAGCTCTTAGATGCGATTGAAAAGGCCATGCAAAAACTTGGCTGCCAGCGCATTCGTCTCTGCGCCAAACGCGGCAATCTGGCTGCCATAAAATGCTATGAAGGTCAGGGCTATCAAACTTACGAGACGGTTTTAGCAAAACGACTTTAGCAAAACGACTTTAGCAAAAAGACTTTAGCACCGAGGCAAATAGCTTAGTGCTTATCAGCCATTTTGCGCTCAAGAATTTGGAAGCCAGTCAGCTCTACTAGTGCGTCCATAATCTCCCAGGTTTTTGCTTCCAGATCATCGCCTGGTTCAATTACTTTGCCGATATTGACTCGGGCTGGGCCAAAGCGTTTATCAGTGCCGATGATGCCGATAGGCAAAATCTTGCTATTCGTCACCTTGGCAAAATAAGCAGCGCCAACGTGTGGTCTACCAATTGAGTTAGGAGTTTTACAACGGGTTCCTTCAATGAACATACCAAGGGACCAGCCAGTTTTCATAATTTGGCGGATGAATTTGACTGTCGATAGTTGTGGCTTCTCACGGTTAATCGGCAAAGCACCGAGCCAATCGAGCAAGCGACCCATATATTTATTGTTCCAGAGCTCACTTTTGGCCATGTAGATCATGGGTCTTTGAGTTACAAAGGCAAATAAAGGCGGGTCGAGAGTGGAGATGTGATTGGCAACAACAATAAGAGAGCCCTCTTTAGGAATGTTCTCTCTTCCGTAGACCTTTAGGCGGGTCATGATGAAGTGATAGGGCTGCACAAACTGATTGCCCACCATCATCTGCACAGCTACACGCTTAGCGTCAAAACGTGCGGCATCCAGTGGCGCTGCAATGATTTTGGTACTACTCGATTTCTCTCCGGTAGATTTCTCTCCGGTAGATTTCTCTTCGGCAGACTTTTTTTCGGCAGATTGATCTGCTTCAGTTTTAACGTCGGACATCAAACAATTCCTATTGCCAGCTAGTTTCTATTGAGTGCGAGCCATTGGGCGAGGCAGTGTCAAACGCACCACAGAGTTGTCTATTTGTTGGCTGACAAAGAGGTTGCCCTCTTTATCGAGAGTGAGGTAATAAGGCTGCTTGAAGCCGGTCCCGATGATAGTGGATACACCAGCAGGACTAATTCTAGCCACCGTACCGCCATCATAGTTAGCGACATAGATATTGCCACTTTCATCGGCAGCAAGACCAATTGGCCCTTTTAAGTTAGAGCCTGAGCTAAATTGCATGCGGGTGCCATCAGCCGAAATACGGTCAACAGTATTGCTCGTAAAGTTAGCAACATAGAGGTTACCGAGGCGATCGAAGGTCAATCCGCTTGGAGCGGAAAATCCGGTAGCGATGACACGAGCCGAAGAGTTAGCCAATACAGCGGTGGGCACGCCGGCCCGGGCTGCAGCAACAGGAGCGCTGGCAATTGCCACCGGTCTGACGGCTTGAGTCTGCTGTACTTGTTGAACCGGCTGAATCTGCTGTACTTGCTGTACTTGTTGCTGAGGCTGAACTACATGGCTGAGAGTGTTGCCCGACGGATTATTTGAGATTGTGCTGTAATCGCGCGGAGCGGGCTGGCCGTCAGTGGCCACCGGGTTCAAATTCATGGCCTGGTTAGTTGAATTATTGAAAACATTGGCAGCCGGTTGAGCAGCACTAGCATTGGGGTTATAGCTAGGTGAAGCCACGGTAGCTCCAGCGAGCTGGGCTTCACAAGTCTGAATGCGTTTTTGCGCATCAGCAAAATGGGGAGAACTCGGAGCAATGGCCTGGAGATGGTTTTTAGCTTCTGCTGCACGGCCCATGTCCATCAAGGCAATACCAAGCTGGAAGTGAGCGTCTGGGTCGGCTGATTTAACCCTGAGCACTTCCTGAAAGCGTGGAATGGCTTCCTTCAAACGGCGCTGGCTCTGGTAGAGAACGCCCAGGTTGTATTGAGCATCGGCCAGATTGGGGTCCATATCAGTGGCGCGGCGGAAGAAGATGATGGCCGACTCTAAGCTGCCCTGTTTGTAGGCAGCCAGACCGAGGTTGTACATACCGACAGCCTGCTGAGCTGTGCCGGCCCCGCCCTGAGGAGCTTGGGCTGATGCTAGAGGGGCAAAGTTTATAGAAATAACGCCTACGGTCAAGGCACAGGTGGCCGATAGAACCGAGCTTAGGGCTGAGCGAGACAATCCAGCGAAAAGCTTCCCTTTATGGCCCATAGGCCCCAGCGCAAATTGCATTTGTTCTAAAACTCCGAAATAAACTCTATACACACGAAAACTGCGTAAAAAAATGGCCACCGGGTATATCTAATTGATGGTCTCAGATACTGAGGGTAAAAACCGCTACAAGTGACGATTTTATCAAGGATCAGAGCAAATTAGGGAATCTTGAAAGTATGCGAACCGTCGGACACATCATCACTTCAGCAGGCGTAAGCTGCGCCAGTTACTATGTTTACAGGTCTCGCAAGGCCGCATTGGCAAGCTTTCTGGTAGGTTTTCTAATCGACCTTGACCATATTTTTGACTATGTTCGGGCTCATGGCTGGAAATTTGACTGGCATATGTTCAAAGAAGCCTCCCACGAGAACTACAGTGGCAAGCTCTATTTGCCTCTGCATTCCTATGAGCTACTGGCCCTTTTCTTCCTTTTGTTCAAAGGTAAGAGCCGTCAGCCTTATCGCGTAGGCATAACCGTTTCCATCTTGACCCACCTGCTTTTAGACCAGCGCTGTAACCCTTCAAGAAAAGTCGGCACCTATTTCTTGGCCAGCCGCATTCGCAAGCGCTTTAACGCCAATCAAATTCTGCACCCTGACTATCGCACGGCTTCTCATAATCATGCTCACAAGCAGGGTCACGCTCATAAGCATCTCAATAAACGCCCCAAGTCTTAGGCCAAGAAACAAGTCTGCCCGCTATTCCGAACGCTGGCGAGAGAACTAGATTAAAGCAAACAAAAAAGGCCTCCGGTAAGGAGGCCCTTTTTGCAAAATAGTTGCATATACAACTATTTTGTTTTATGCACATGTTTCAAGCTGGCTTTTTTAAGCCGGCTCTAGTTAAGCAGGAACGTTGAAGCTACCTTCACCGATTGGTGGATAGATATCTTCTTCTTCTTCTTCTTCCTCAACCGGCATTGCATGGCCTTGGAAGCCAGTACCTGCTGGGATGAGTCGGCCGATGATGACGTTCTCTTTCAGACCACGCAACCAGTCTTTCTTACCTTCTACAGCAGCTTCAGTCAGAATTCTTGTGGTTTCCTGGAATGATGCAGCAGAGATGAATGATTCTGTGTTGAGTGAGGCCTTGGTGATACCGAGCAATACATCAGTGTATGTAGCGCCTTCTAGACCTTGTTGAGCCGATTTCTCGTTCTCTTGGTCAATGTGATAACGCTCCATTAACTCGCCTGGAAGCATGATGGTGTCTTTTGGATCATCAACACGAACCTTACGGGTCATTTGTCTGACGATAACTTCGATGTGCTTATCGGCGATTTCTACACCCTGTGAACGGTACACAGACTGTACTTCATCTACTAGATATTTCTGAGCAGCTTCGATGCCTCTCAAGCGCACGATGTCGTGTGGGTTAGGAGGACCGTCTGTCAAAGGCATACCGAGAGTTACGGTGTCGCCGTCTTCGAGAATGATGTTGAGACCTTGAGGAATTGGAATTTCTTCTTCGGTACCATCACCAAACACGATGTAGAGTCTGGTTGTATCGTCTTCAGTCACCATTCTGGCTTTGCCTTCGCGCTCAGCAAGGATGGCAGCTTCTTTCGGCTTTCTAGCTTCCAGAACTTCTTCTACACGAGGAAGACCCTGAACGATGTCTCCAGTTTTCTGACGTTCGAAGATCAAGGTGGCAAGCAAGTCGCCCCGTTGAACCAGGTTACCGTCTTCGCACTGCAACTGAGTATTGACTGAGATCAGGTATGGACGACCTTTTCTTAGCACCACTTCCGCACCATCAACTGAAACAATTTGTCCAGAGATAGAAGCGCTAGAGGCCTTAGATAGTGGGTCACCAAAGCGAATCAAATCGCCTTCTTTCAAGTTACAAGTGCCTTTGATTTTCTGGTGCACTTGTTGCTCTTCGGTCACCAACAAGATTCTTCTTTCGTCGGTCTTGGAGAGTTGAACTCGAGCATCAGTTCTTGTGAGAACTTGAGTAGTGGCAACAGCAGCCTTGGCGTCAATAATCTGACCGTGTTCAACAGACAAGAGAGTGACGTTGAGATCTTGCTCACGGCGCAAGAGAATATTCTCTTGAACAACGATATTGAGATCTTCACCCATTTCTACAATGCCCTTGAGGGTTTGTAGGTGGCCTTGCATTTGTAGAACCAGTGAGGTTCTAGTCAACTGAGCGCCTTGGATGTGTCTTACTTTCTCTCTGTCGCGGAAGAGCAACTGAGTGACTGAACGGAGAGAGATTTTCTCGTCGGTCGCTTTGTGCTTGAACTTAGTTTCTCTAGGTTCAATCCAATACTCTTCGACTGGACGAACAATGACGTAGCAGGAACCATCTTCTTTTTCGAAGAGGTTAACTAGCTTGCGCTCTTTGTAGGTATAGCCTTCAACAATTTCCGTACCAGGCTCAACGATTTGGCCTTCAGGCACTTTCACTTCTGATGGATCACCGATTGGAACCAAGTCGCCTGGTCTGACGATTACTTCGTGGATGATGTCGTTATCAGCGATGATCTCGACGATACCTTCCATGTGAGCAAAGACGTCTTTTACAACTTCTTGACCGGCTGTAACTGTTTCACCAGTTTCAGACATTTTCAGTGAACTATCTTTGGAGATGAAGTGAACTTCTTCAGGAACGAAGAGCACTTTACCGGCTTTGGTGACAACGCGACGGTCATCGATTTCTACGCCATCGTAGATAATCTCGCCACCACAGCTGACTACGTTCAAGCCGTCATCAACCAATTCAGCAATAATCTTGCCGTTCTCAACAACTTCTTCGTTCACTACTTTGATAGCGAATGATTCTTTTTGTTTTTGAACGCGCCAGATATGACCTTTTTGACCAGGCTCAAGCTTGGCATTGTTAGCACCGACTGAAGCAATGATGACATTCATCTCTTTGCCCTTGGTCAGTCTAACTTGCGATTTAGTCTTACTGACTTTGACAGTTTCAGTTTCGATTTCTGGTCCGAATCTAACTTCACCACCATGTTCGGAAGTGATTTGAATTTCGGCCAATACATCGAGAGCGTTAACGTCTTGACCATCCTTGACCACTACATGAGCGCCTGATGGCAAGTTGTATACGTCACCTTCCAATACCCAAATGATACCGGCGCGGTTAGCTGTTCTAGAGATGTTGCCTTGGCGGTCTCTCTTTTCATCAGCTTGGAAGTTCTGGAACATGATACGGCCAGAGATATCAGCGGTGATATCTTTGCTAGCGCGCTCAGTCAAGTTCTTCTTCGAACCTGGTGGATCGTATTCAGCAATAATTTGTCCGGCCACAACTTCCGAGCCTGAAGGCAAGAAGAGTAGAGTTCCGACTGGAACTGGGAAAGAATGCTCTTTCTCGCCAACCACAACTTTCATCACGCCATCACGGGTAGTTTGTTCCATAACGTCACCGTAAGCGGTACGCATAGAACGGCTCTGGATCTTGAAGACCACAGTACCCTTAGCTGGAGCTTTGACTTGGTTACGTGACTTACCACCAGAAACAGCACCACCAGTGTGGAACGTTCTCATGGTTAGCTGTGTACCAGGTTCACCGATTGACTGAGCAGCAATAATACCGATTGCTTCACCCTGGTCAACAGGACGGTGGCTAGTGAGAGCCCAACCGTAGCACTTCTGGCAAACGCCATATTGGCTTTCGCAAGTAAGTGGGCTGCGCACCATCACAACTTTGTTTGGCTTCTTCAGAGTCTTATCTAAGAGAGCGGCAACCTTACGGCTGATCAGTTCGCCAGCGCGAACTAAGACTTCACCGGTTTCAGGGTCGACAACATCAATAGAAGCAGAGCGGCCGAAGATTCTCTCTTGCAGGGTGACAAGGTCTTTGTCGCCTTCTGCAATTGGTTGCATGAAGATGCCGCGAACAGTTCCGCAATCTGGCTCACGCACGATTACGTCTTGGGCAACGTCAACTAGTCGTCTGGTCAAGTAACCAGAGTCGGCTGTTTTCAGAGCGGTATCTACCAAGCCCTTTCTGGCGCCGTAGGAGGAGATGATGTACTCAGTTACGTTCAAGCCTTCACGGAAGTTGGACTTAATTGGCAAGTCGATAATCTGACCTTGAGAGTCAGCCATCAGGCCCCGCATACCAACTAGCTGACGAACCTGGGAGATGTTACCTCTAGCTCCAGAGAAAGCCATCATGTAGACAGGGTTCAAGCGATCGAAGTTGTCTACAACTTCTTTGGTGAGCTGGTCGGTGGTAGCTGACCAGGTATCGATTACTTTGTTGTAGCGTTCAACTTCAGTAATATCGCCGCGCTCATAGCGACGTTGTGCTTCTTCGATTTCTTTTTCTGCAGCGGAAATCAAGCCTTTCTTGGCTTCCGGTACATCTAAGTCGTCGATTGAAACAGTTACGCCGGCTTTGGTGGCGAACTTAAAACCGAGGTTTTTTAGTGAGTTGGCTAGTTCAGCTGTTCTGGCTGTACCGAATCTCTCATACACATCTGAAAGAAGATTACCGAGCTTCTTCTTATCAACAGTTGTGTTGATGAATTCCATTGATTCTTTCTTCTTATCGCCTGTGACCATTGGACCCTCTTTAGGTAAAGTCTTTAGATAAAGGTTGATGCTTGCTCTAAAACTTGACAGCTCTAGTTAACTACTGTGATTGCTTCGCGTACAACTTCGTTGAAGATGACACGACCAGGAGTTGTCTCAACCATTTTGCCGTCAACATCGCGTACTTTGATTTTGGCGTGCAGATCAAGAATTCCGGCTTCATAGGCTGATCTTGCATCAGCTAAGGAAACGAATCTCATGCCTGCGCCACGGCACACTTTAGGATCATCATTGCCTGGCTTTTCAATGGTCAGGTAATAAATACCAAGCACCATGTCTTGAGTAGGTGTGATGGTTGGTCGGCCAGTAGCTGGAAGTAGAGTGTTGTTTGAAGCGAGCATTAGCATGTGGGCTTCAGCTTGAGCTTCAACCGACAACGGAACGTGCACGGCCATTTGGTCACCGTCGAAGTCGGCGTTGAAGGCCGAACATACAAGCGGGTGCAACTGGATAGCGCGACCTTCAACCAATACTGGTTCAAAAGCCTGAATACCGAGTCTGTGCAGTGTGGGAGCGCGGTTCAAGAGTACTGGGTGGCCTTGAATTACTTCTTCAAGAATTTCCCAGACAATTGCTGAGCCCTTTTCAATTTGTTTCTTGGCTGACTTGATGTTCTGAACAATCTGTCTTTCGATCAACTTATTGATCACGAATGGCTTGAAGAGTTCCAAGGCCATTTCTCTAGGCAAGCCGCACTGGTGCAACTTAAGCGTAGGACCAACCACGATTACAGAACGTCCTGAATAGTCAACCCGTTTTCCGAGCAAGTTCTGACGGAAACGACCTTGCTTACCTTCAATAATGTTAGATAGTGACTTCAGTGGACGGTTGTTAGGACCAACCACCACGCGACCACGTCTACCGTTATCGATCAAAGCATCAACGGCTTCCTGCAACATACGCTTTTCGTTGCGCACGATGATTTCAGGAGCGCCCATTTCGAGCAACCGAGCGAGACGGTTATTGCGGTTAATAACCCGTCTATATAGATCGTTCAAGTCAGAGGTAGCGAAGCGGCCACCATCGAGTTGCACCATTGGGCGCAAATCTGGTGGGGTAACTGGTAGATTGTCGAGCACAACCCAGGTTGGGTCAGTGTGGGAATTTACCAGGGCTTCTACCAAGCGCAAGCGCTTGATGATTTTTGCTCTCTTCTGTTGGGAGCCACCGGCGCCAGCCAGTTCTTCACGAAGTTGCTTAGATAGTTCTTTCAAACCAGGAAGTTCGAGCAAACGACCGCGATCGTCTTTGTTATCTGGGCGCTCATACTGTGGTCTGGCGATATCGAACAAAAGCTGTTTGACAGCTTCAGCACCGATACCGACGTCGAACTGCATGTTGGGGTCTTCTAAAAGCTTCTCGTACTCATCTTCAGCAAGAAGTTGATTCTTGTGCAAATCAGGAGAGTTGCCTTGGTTGGTTACGGCATAAGCATTGAAGTAAACAACTTGTTCTAGATCGCGCAAAGGCAAGTCGAGAAGCAGGCCGATATAACTTGGAATACCTTTGAGGAACCAAATGTGAGTCACAGGAGAAGCCAGTTTGATGTGGCCCATACGGTGACGACGAACTTTAGAATCGGTCACTTCAACGCCGCAACGTTCGCAAGTGATGCCCCGGTGTCTTACCCGTTTGTACTTACCGCAGTAGCATTCCCAGTCTTTTGATGGTCCAAAAATGCGTTCGCAGAACAAGCCGTCTTTCTCTGGTTTGAGAGTACGGTAGTTAATGGTCTCCGGCTTGGTTACTTCGCCGTGTGACCAGCTAAGGATACGCTCAGGTGAGGCGATCCCAATTTTGATGTAGTCAAAGCGGTCAATACTCGTAGTCATTTTAGATGACAGTCCTCTCTTTGAATTAGTTAGGCTTGATTAGGCTTCGTCAGAGTCGTCGATCAGATCTTCAGGTTCAGCATCTACTGAAAAATCTGGTGCTTCGATGGCTCCGATCAGGGCCTCAACTATTGGAATGCTAGGAGTGAGTACGTCAACGACACCTTCATAAGAGTCGCCAACCACATCAGGATCTCCATCTTCCACTAGCTCGTCAGAATCTGCAGTTGCCACAGCCGAAGCTGGGATAGCAGTCTGGCGTGAAAGCTCAGCAAGTTCTGACTCGAGGCCAATCTCGCCAAACGGACTGAGTCTTCTCAGACCACGTGGACGTACTTCCTCAACTTCAGTCATCAAGTCAACTTCAACTTCTTGGCCTTCGCGAGTGCGCTTGGCCACAGAAACGTCGAGACCGATAGATTGAAGTTCGCGCACGAGCACTTTGAACGACTCAGGAATACCAGGACGTCTGAGGTTTTCACCCTTAACGATTGATTCGTAAGCCTTAGAGCGACCGTTTACGTCATCTGACTTAATGGTGAGCATCTCTTGTAGTGAGTAGCCGGCGCCGAAAGCTTCAAGAGCCCAGCATTCCATTTCTCCGAGACGCTGACCACCGAACTGCGCTTTACCACCCAGCGGCTGCTGAGTAACCAAGCTGTAAGGGCCAGTTGAACGAGCGTGAATCTTGTCGTCTACAAGGTGAACAAGTTTCATCATGTAGATTTTGCCGACAGAAACAGGATTTTCGAAAGCATCACCAGAGCGACCGTCATAGAGAGTGACTTTACCGTCATCTCCAATCCAATCAAAACCAGTCATGGCCTTGCCTTTAACTACTTCACGGTGAACAGTCATCGATGAAGCTTCTTTTTCATACATTTCATCGAATGGTGGCACTTCGTAGCGCTGGTTGGTGAGCATTGCTGCCAAGCCAAGCAGAGTTTCGAATGTTTGACCAACGTTCATACGAGAAGGTACGCCCAGCGGATTCAATACGATGTCTACTGGTGTGCCGTCTGGCAAGAAAGGCATGTCTTCGGTTGGCAGAATCTTAGCGACGATACCTTTGTTACCGTGACGTCCGGCTACTTTGTCGCCCACAGAAACCTTACGTTTCTGAGCGATGTAGACGCGCACCACTTTGTTGGCAACAGGAGGAAGTTCATCGCCTTTTTCGCGGTCGAAGACTTTAACGTCTACAACCCGGCCGCCTTCGCCGTGTGGAACTCTAAGGGAGTTATCACGAACGTCGCGTGCTTTTTCGCCGAAGATGGCGCGTAGCAGTTTCTCTTCTGGTGGGTGTTCGGATTCACCTTTAGGGGTGATCTTGCCGACCAGAATGTCATCTGGATAGACTCTTGAACCGATGCGGACGATGCCATTTTCATCAAGGTGACGAAGAGATTCTTCAGAGACGTTTGGAACTTCTCTGGTGATTTCTTCAGGACCAAGCTTGGTGGAACGAGCGTCGATCTCGAGTTTTTCAATGTGGATAGAAGTCAAAACGTCTTCAAACACAAGGCGCTGGCTGATCAAGATGGCATCTTCAAAGTTGTAGCCTTCCCATGGCATGAAGGCCACGAGCAAGTTACGACCTACGGAAAGCTCACCAGAATTGGTAGCAGCACCGTCGGCGATGACATCACCAGGCTTACAGTGGTCGCCCACACGCAAGATTGGTTTTTGGTTCAAGCAGGTATCTTGGTTTGAACGTTGGAACTTAGATAGTCTGTATTTGACCAGACGCTTATCTTTAGTGCGAACGTGTATAGATGTAGCGGAAACATATTCAGCCACGCCTTCTACATCGGCCACAATCACCATGCCTGAATCTCGAGCTGATTGACGCTCGATACCAGTTGTAACTAGTGGACGCTCAGTACGTACCAGAGGTACAGACTGACGTTGCATGTTTGAACCCATCAAGGCGCGGTTAGCGTCATCGTGCTCAAGGAATGGAATTAAGGCCGTTCCCACTGACACAATTTGAATGGGGCTAACGCCGACATAGTCAACTTGCTCTGGTCCAGTCTCAATGAACTCTGCGCGGTAACGCACAGGAACTAGAGGGTGAACGAAAGTACCGTCATCGTTAACAGGCGCGTCACCTGGAGCCACTCTGAAGTTATCTTCTTCGTCAGCTGTCAGGTAGTGAATCTGGTCGGTAACGAGACCGCCTTCAACACGGCGATAAGGAGTTTCGATGAAACCATAAGCGTTAACACGGGCATGAGTTGCTAGGGAGCCAATCAGACCAGCGTTAGGACCTTCAGGAGTTTCTACAGGACAGATACGTCCGTAGTGACTGGGGTGAATGTCTCGAACGGCAAAACCGGCTCTTTCTCTCGACAAACCACCAGGTCCTAGGGCTGAAAGTCTGCGCTTGTGCGTCAATTCAGCAAGAGGATTGGTTTGGTCCATGAACTGAGACAACTGCGAAGATCCGAAGAATTCGCGGATGGCTGCCACCAATGGCTTGGTGTTGAGCAAGTTAGCTGGGGTGAGGGTATCGGCGTCTTGCAAAGTCATGCGCTCGCGCACAATTCGCTCAAGACGAGTAAGACCAATTCTGAATTGGTTCTGGAGCAATTCGCCAACTGATCTAATACGACGGTTGCCGAGGTGGTCGATATCATCCACTTCGCCAATACCGTTACGGATACCGATGAGCTTCTTCATCACCTGAATGATGTCGTCTTTGCTCAGGATACCGGAACCTTCGATCTCGTCGCGCAGCAGAGAACGGTTGAACTTCATACGACCAACCGCAGACAGATCATAGCGGTCTTCAGAGAAGAACAGGTTCTCGAACAGGTTTTCAGCCGCTTCACGCGTTGGTGGCTCACCAGGACGCATCATGCGGTAGATCTCAACCAGAGCGCTCAGGCGATCGCTGGTTGGGTCGACACGTACCGTCTCAGACATGTACGCACCGTGATCCAGATCGTTGGTGAACAGGGTTTCAATGCGCTTGTGACCGGACTGGCTGAGTTTAGCCAGCAGATCCAGTGACAGTTCCATGTTCGCTGCGATCAGCAGTTCACCGGTGCTCTCATCAACGTAGTCTTTAGCGACCACTTTACCGGCAATGTACTCAACCGGCACTTCGATGTGGGCAACAGCATCTTTCTCAAGCTGGCGAATATGGCGCGCAGTAATTCGACGACCCTTCTCAACAACCACGGCGCCTTTCTTATCTTTAATATCAAAAACTGCAATCTCACCACGCAACCTTCCCGGATCTAGCTCCAACGAGAAAATCTCTTTTTTGTAGTGGAAAATACTTGTGTCAAAGAACTTGCCTAAGATCTCTTCAGAGTTATAACCCAACGCACGCAGCAAGATGGTTGCTGGCAATTTACGGCGGCGGTCAATTCTTACATACAAAACATCTTTCGGATCGAACTCAAAGTCCAACCATGAACCACGGTAAGGAATCTGTCTCTTATACACATCTGACGCTGCCGACG